>NZ_FMIF01000004.1:0-190705 GCF_900095615.1 Sporanaerobacter sp. PP17-6a
CTGCCGGAAATAAATATTTAGACATATGATACACCTCCTTAAGTGTATTATTTTCATTTAGATGCAGGATTATTTCAACCCTGCATCTTTTAAAATGCTTTTGAGAGTGCCGCCGGCAACTTCAGTGTTATGCCTTGGCACAGGGAAGGTCTTATTAGTTATGGGGCTATAATAAATAAATATCATGCTTTTTCCCATGACGGTAAAGACGAATTCCATTACTTTTAAGTAGTTTTAACAATTCACTTGTTTTTATTATCTTCCCTCACTCTCTATAAATATTAGAACACGTATTAACACGTATGTAAAGAAGAATTTATAAATTATTTAAATTAATTTTGGAGGCGGCAGATTGGAACAGCAGCTTTTCAAATTGGCAGCAGGCAACGGTATTTGGTCTGCGTTATTTGTGTTTCTCTTTTTATATGTACTGTATGACAGTAAAAAGAGGGAGAGCAAGTATCAGGAGACCATAAAGGAAAATCTGGATATTATAAAGGAATTATCTCAGAAATTCGGAATAGTGGAAGATATTCAAAATGATGTTACCTGTATAAAGGATGAATTAAAAAATAAATAAAGGAAAACTAAAGGAATTCTATAATTTTTGATTAAATTAATCTATATTGACTATAAATCGAGAGGGCTTCTATTAAAGCAAAATACGTTAAGAAAGCCTTGTTGAAATTTATTTAAGGTTAAGCTTTTATTAATGCAAAATTTTCTTATGTTTTATAAAAAAATTTTAAATTAAGGATAGTAAAATTTAATTTTAATATCTATTTATATATTGCAGGGTAAAATAATCCTGAAATAAAAAAGGGGGATTTATTATGGCGAAAGTATTTTTGGATGCAGGTCACGGAGGCAGAGATCCTGGGGCAGGAGGAAACGGAATACAAGAAAAAAATATAACACTGCCGGTGACGTTAAAAATAGGCGATATATTAAAGAATCATGATGTAAATGTAGGTTACTCAAGAACTACAGATATATTCGTGGAATTAGAGGACAGAGCTTCACTGGCAAACAACTTTGGAGCAAATGTATTTGTTTCGATTCACTGCAATGCTTTTACGGATTCTTCGGCTAAGGGAATGGAAACTTACAGCTATCCTGGGAGTACTTCAGGGGGAAAATTATCGAAAGATGTACACGACAGTATAATTTCGGAAGGGGTATATACTGTGGACAGAGGGATGAAAACGGCCAATTTTGCGGTTCTAAGGCTGACAAATATGCCGGCGGCTCTGATAGAAACAGCGTTTATAACAAACTCTCAGGATGCCAATATATTAAAAAACAGACAGGATGAATTGGCATTAGCCATAGCAAAGGGTATACTGAAAAATTTGGGAATACCCTACAGAGGAACGACTCTTTATAAAGTGCAGGCAGGGGCTTTTGCAATAAAATCAAATGCAGATAATCTTGCCGCTGAGCTTCAGGAAAAAGGATACGATGCTATAGTAGTTTATGTGGGAGGATTATATAAAGTACAGGTGGGGGCATTTAGCATAAGAGAAAATGCGGATAATTTAGCAGCAGAGTTAAGAAGTAAAGGCTATGATGCTATAGTAGTATCATAAAATGAGTGCTGATTAAGAGCCTATGTTTTAGATTGCAGGAGGGAAATAAATATGTATAATGATTTTATGACTTTAGAGACTTTGGGGACCTTTGCCGGTCTGGTAGCGGCGGTAACTTTAATAGTTCAGTTCTCAAAATCAATAATCAAAAATAAATTTGGAGATGCTTTTGTAAGACTTTATACTTTCTTGATTGCCCTTGTACTTGCCTTTGTATTTGCAAGAACGGGACAGGGGATTCAAGGAGTTGTTCTGACAATAATAAATGCTGTCATTATTTCTGTATCGTCTATGGGAACCTATGAGATTATAACAGATCCGAAATCAGAAAAGACAAGAGTGAAGTCGAACATAAAATTTTAATATAAGAAATAAATTATATAGCTGAAAGACGAGAAAAGCTGGTCAGGATTAATTCCTGGCCTTTTTTTATAACTCATAGGAAAATCATAATTTTCTTAAATGTATTTCCCGCAAAATGGGTTTCAAAAAAGGCCTTCTTAATTTATTAAAGGCGGTTTAACATAAAAAATTTATTTAATATTACTTGGAATATGATGTTAACTTAGTATATAATTTGATTGAAGAGTTCGAGGACAGGTATTCGAAGATGCTGATAGAAAATTAAGCTTGTCAGATTTGAGTTTAAATCAAAGGGGGAGAACATGGATATATGAGAGATATTCTATTCGGCGACAAGAAAGGAATTATCAAATTTTTTATCGGAATTGTTTTTTCCGCAGTAACTACGATTCTTTTGCAGTTGATCTTTACCGTCGTACTTTATGCTGTTTCGCCTGCTTCACAATTGAGCTTGAAGGCGGTTCTTTTTATTTTAATCACAATAAGTATTTTGAATCCGATACTTTATCTTATTTCAAGGATTTTCAGGACCGGTTTCATTCGTGATGCGTTAAGTGAAATCCGAAAGAAAATTTTTGAAATCGTTTTACATAAGAGTTACAAAGAATATTTCGAACATCCAACTTCCGAATACCTGTCAAGGCTTACTAACGACATTTCTCAATTTGAAAGCAATTTTTTTCCTGTGCTGCTTGAAAACATTTCGGCAATTCTTGTTTATATCTTTTCATTCGGAATAATTTTTATAAATAACAGAAAAATCGCATTGGGTTTGTTCTCAGCGAGTATGCTTTTTTTAGTCCTTACCTTCTTCTTAAGGAAATATACAAAAGAATTACAGTTAGGAGTAAATAAAACGAACTCAAAGCTTATGACAATCTTCTCCGATTTTTTAGGCGGACTTCAGGAATTGAAGATGAATCTTGTTGAGAAAGCTTATGCTGACAGGATTAATTGGAATGTGGAACTTAATGAAAAAGTCAAGTTTAATCAACAATTTCTCTATTCTATCCTAAGGATTGGCAAAGAGTTTTTCAGTATTGTCACTCCGATTATTATATTCTATATTGGGATAATACATTTTGACTTAGAAATCAGTTCAAAACTTTTGTCTATAGTTTTACCCTTTTCAATTTCAATGTTTTCGTCAATTTCCGAAATAGGTTTTTCATACAACAGAATGAAGGCTGCATATGACATTTTAGACGGATATATTTCAGAAAAAACAGCAGATGATTATGATATCGGAAGGGATTTCAGATTTGAGAAGGAAATTGAAATCAAGGATTTTTCATTTGCTTACGACAGCAGAAAAATATTACAGTCCTCCGATTTTGAAATTGAAAGGGGAAAGAAATACCTTCTTCTGGGGAAAAGCGGTTCGGGGAAATCTACATTTTTAAAGTGCATATCCGGTATGAATAAATCTTTTTCAGGTGAAATCAAGTATGACGGCTGTGATATAAGAAAAATAAGCCTCAAAAAATATTTTGAAAACATATCCTTCCTCATCCAAGATGTCTTTTTATTCAATGATACCGTTGAAAATAACATTAAGCTCTATAAATCTGAGAGTGAGGAGCTGTATCAGAAAATCATCCGATTGATGGGTATAGAAAAAATCACTTCGGACAATAATCCGTATTTAACATTATCAGGAGGGGAAAAAGAGAAGGTCTCACTGGCAAGAGAATTGATAAAAGAACCGAAATTGATTCTCCTTGATGAAATGACAAAAGGCCTTGATGAGGAGAACTCAAGAAGAATAGAGGATATTATTCTGTCGGGAGATTTTACCGTAATAAATGCAACCCATAAACTTATAAAGGATATTCACATTAAATATGATTATGTAATTCAAATTGTTGATGGGAAAATACGGCTAATGGATTCGGCTTCATATTGGAGGGATAGAGATGAAAAATAATAAAAAGATAATTTTATTCCTTGTCATTTATATTATTTTTATTTTAATCCTCAATATAGTTAAATACAAAGCATTACTTTTCATGGGGGATTCCGTTGATTTTTTGATTGGCAGAAGCTCAAGGGTACTCAAGACGGTTAGAAATTTTCTCCTGTTGGAGATTATGGTGCTGATAATTTCCATGGCTGCTGATTACTTCAAGCTGAATGTGAAGAAAAATACAATGAAATTCTTAAAGTCCGGTTATCTGAATATGATATTAGAATCTGATTCCTTCGGCTTAAAAGAAGCCGGTATAGGAAAGTTTTTATCCAATTTTACAAACGATATGGCTGCCGTAGAATCAGATTTTTGCGGAAATCTTCTTGATATGATTTATCATATTTCAAATTTTGTATTGGGGATTGTAATTCTTATGAAGATTGATTATAGATTTCTGATTGCAATTTTGTTTATATCCGTCGGAATTTCCGTTTATATAATAAAAACCGCATCATTCCTTCAAGAGAAATATGGTGAAAAAAGCGAGATATTTGGCCAATATACCTCTTACGTCAAAGAAATACTTTCAGGTTATACGATCATCAAAAATAACAACTTATTTTCAAGGGTTAAATCCGACTTCGAAACCGTCAATAAAAACGTTCAGGATAAGGGCTATGAAATAGACAAATTCCTAACATACATATCAGCCATATATCAGCTCATATACATTTTGAGCTTTTCAGTACTCCTTGTCATGTCACTTTATATGTATAAGATCGGTTTGATTACGATAGGAACGATTATCATAATTTCGAACTCCTCCGACAAAATCATATCCCCTACGGTAATGGTAACAGTTTCAATTCCGAGATTAAAGGGAGGGTATTCGATTCTAAAGAGAATAACCGCAAAATTCGGAGTAAAAAATGATGTTACTGAAAAGAAAAAACTTAGGGGTAAAGTAAAAAGCGTTGAATTTAAAAATGTTCAATATGATGCCGGAGGCAAGGAGATAATCAAAAATTTTACCTATACTTTCAATACCTCCTTGAGCTATTTTATCTATGGGCTTTCCGGGTCGGGAAAATCAACAATAGTCAAGCTCTTAACCGGATATATTTCTCCCGATTCAGGGGAAATACTGATTAACGGAGATTCCATTTCGGGTATTCAAACAGATGATTATTACGGCAGGATTCAATATGTCCCTCAGGATATCTTCCTGTTTGAGGATACGGTTTTAAATAATATTACAATGTTTTCTAAGTGTGAACAGGAGAAGCTCAATAAGGCAATTGAAATGTCGGGCCTTAACAAGTTTATTTCCGAATTGCCTGCCGGATTGAATACTGTTATTACGGAAAACGGAACAAATATTTCCGGAGGGGAGAAAAGGAGAATAGGGATTGCAAGAGCGATTGTAAAAGATCCCGATTTGATTGTTCTCGATGAACCCTTTGCGGATTTGGATTCTGACATTGTTGAAGGGATCGACGGTGCTTTATTGAAGCTGAAGGATTCGGGGCTTATAGTTATCAGTCACATTCGGTCTTCCCATTTCAATTCTTATAATAAAAAAATTGAGATCCTCAATGGTATGATTTCGAAATAAAGTGCTTTTTATAGCTTTAAAAAATAAATTCTAAATATTGGAGCAATATCGGTTTTTATGGTACTATGTATATGAATAAGCATAATATCATATCTGTAAAAAAATTCAAGAATGATTATATAAACTGTGAGGAAAAAAGCAATAAAACTCTATGAGAATCAAGATTAAGGAATGTATAGAAATAGGGAGGAAGTTAGATGAATAAGGTATTGATTGTAATTGATATGCAAAATGACTTTATAGATGGAGCATTGGGAACGAAAGAGGCAATGGGTATTCTTCCGGATGTAATTCAAAAGATAAAGGATTTCGAGGGCAATATTATATACACCAGAGATACTCATAAAAAAGATTATTTATCCACTCAGGAAGGCAAATATCTGCCCGTGGAGCATTGTATAGAAGGCACATACGGATGGGAGCTGCAAAAAGATATTAAACAATTAATGGAAGATACGAAAAGTACCGTATACAACAAAAATACATTTGGTTCAAAAGAACTGGCTCAGCAGTTGGTAAAAATGAACGAAAATAAGCCAGTGGAAGAAATAGAATTAATAGGACTTTGTACCGATATTTGCGTGATTTCCAATGCATTAACAATAAAGACATTCCTGCCGGAAGTAAAAATATCGGTAGATGCAAAATGTTGTGCGGGAGTGACTCCGGAAAGCCATCAAAATGCTTTAAATGCAATGAAGATGTGTCAGATTCAGATTATAGATTGATTTTGAAATATATGTAGTTAGCGGAGCCGGTTTTCTGACCGGCTCCGTAACTTTGATAACTTTAATTATATGCTTCTATACATTTTTGTTTATCTTTATTTTTGAGAAAATAGTCTACAGAACAATTTAACAATTCCTTTTCGAAGGCTGCAGAAGAATAGCAGTGGTCCGCATTTTCAATTATATGAACTGAACTGTTGGGAAATACCATATTATAGCAGTATGAATTTATCGGCAATACGTCGCAATCTCCGCTTCCTTGAATTATCAAAACCGGATTCTTATAGTTTTTGGCATATTCCAAAGGATTAATATACAATAATTCGTTGAAGAAGTCTTTGCCTACCACATCTCCTAAATAGTCTATATCATTACCCTTAATTCCTTTGAGAAATTCATCGTGGCTAAGTAGATTATAGAAGTTCCAAAAGGGATTAGACACCGGTGACCATAATACAAGCCCGTCACTATTAACTTTAGATGCCAATATTGAAGCTACACAGCCGCCCATGCTGAATCCTAAGATATATAGTTTTTCTGTATTGAATTCTTTTTTATAATATTCTATAACGTTTATTCCGTCTTCTATTTCTCCGCTTATGGTCATATTTTTGAAATCGCCTTCACTATCCCCTGAACCTACAAAATCGAATCTTACGACGGAGTATCCTATTTTTGATAATCTTTCCGAAAGTTTTTTGTACATCCTATGAGGTTCTATTTTTGTGCCGACAAATCCGTGAATTAAAACTACCAAATTTTTTCCTTTATTTTCATCTTTATCATATTCTAAAATGCTTAATATTTTATATCCTCTGCTTTCAATCCAAGTACTTTCTTGCATAATATGCCTCCTTCATAGATGATTAATATAAATTATATTTACCCTATGTGTCAGGATAGTTGTCATATGAAATAAGACGATAGGCAGGAGGTGGAAATTTTCCACCTCACTGTTCTATTCAATTATCTGTTATTTAATATCTATACTATTTTTGCATCTTCGCGACTAAAATATTCCTTGGTTTGTGCACGTACTACCTTTATTAACAAGAGCACGGAAACCAAATTTACTAAAACGGCGAAACCGTTTGCAGTATCGGTTAGTGCAAATAAGAAATCAGACCCTAACAGTGAGCCTATAAAGCACAATATTAAGCTTACAATTTTGTATGGCAGAATGCCTTTTGTACCTGCCACATATGCCATACCTGTCTGCCCGTACCAGCTTCCTCCGAAAATTGTTTTAACAGCAAATGATGCAATGGTTATGGCTACTATAGCTTCACCCACAAACCCCAAATTTTTAGAAAATGCATGGACAACTAAAGTTACCCCGTCTTCGCCGGTTTTCCAAACACCTGTTACTAATATAACAAGTGCTGTAAAAGTACATACTATATAGGAAACGATAAATACTTCGGATATTCCGTATAGTCCTTGCTCGCAGGGATGTTTTGCCTTTGCTGTAGAGTGAGCCATAGGCGCACTTCCGCAGCCCGCTTCGTTTGCAAGTAAACCTCTTGCTACTCCGTATCTGGTTGCCGCCATAATTGTCGATCCTGCAAAGCCTCCGACAGCAGCTTGTCCGGTTAATCCGGATTTAAATATAAGAGCAATTGCACCAGGTATCTTTGTAATATTTAATATTAGTACAATCAATCCACCTGCAACGAAAAATGTGGTCATTACGGAAACCGACGCATAAGCAGCTTTGCTTAAACGATCCAATCCGCCTAAAATAACCAGAGCCACAATTATTGTTGCAATTATTCCTGTTACTATAGGAGGAATATTGAAGGCTGTTTTTAAAGAACTTGCTGCGGAACCTATTTGAACCATATTTAAACTTATTAATGATACCACCGATATAATAATAGCAAATATATAACCTGCCCACTTAGCGTGTAGTCCGTTTTTATATACATACATCGGACCACCTCGATATATTCCATTTTCATCTTGTTGTCTGTAAACAAGAGAAAGCACTACTTCCGCATACTTTAATCCCATTCCCAATAATCCTGAAATCCACATCCACAGTACGGCACCGGGACCACCCATGGCAATAGCTGTACCGACTCCGACAACGTTACCTACTCCAATGCTTGACGATAAAGCCGTAAATAATGCTTTTACCGGAGATATGTTTCCTGCTACTTCTTTTTGGTCTTTCTCGGCTTTTGTACCTTTAAAATAGGATTTAAAAGTCTTTTTTAATGCTAAACCTAAATATTTTTGGATGCCGCTCGTAGCAAATAATACAATTATACCGGTGCCTAATAATGCTATTAAAACCCATTTACTCCATAATTCGTTGCCCAATGCATAAATAAAATTTTCAAATGCCACAATCATCATCTCCCTAAATTTTTTATAATTTATAGGTCAGTATAATATTTTTTTAAATCTATAGCCGAGGCAAAGATGTAAATTTTAAACTTTGTTTTCAATAATTATTAAAAACGTTTGCTCATGAAAGGATAATTTTTGATATAGACATTACTGTACCGACGAATCATGTCCGCTACAGCAAAGTTTTTGCAAACCATTCTTCAGTTGAATCAAGGAGCTGTTTTTCATGTTCAAGTTTGTCATATGTGTGGCCAGCTCCTTCTATAAAATGAACCGTGCTATTTAAGTTAGTAAAAGATTCCCTGTATCTATATGCGTTTATTGGAGAAATAGCTGTATCGGAAGTGCCCTGAATCAATAGAATAGGGTTTTGATAAGTTTTTATTTCTTCAACAGGGTCAATTTGGGCTAATTCTTTAAAGAAATTTCCCTTTAACGCATCACCGTCGGGTATACAAATCGTTTTCCCATCCAGTCCTTTAAGAAATTCTTCTTCTCCTATATAATTTAACAAGTTCCAGTATAGGTTAGAAACCGGTGACCATAATACCAATGTTTTGATTTCTTTTATTCTTGCGGCCGTACAAGCAGCCACGCAACCTCCTAAACTGTATCCCAGCAATCCTATATCTTTAGCGTTTTTATTATGTTTCAGCCAATCTATACATGTGATTACCTGGTTTATTTCTTCGGAAACAGTTATATCTTCAAAATCACCTTCACTGTCTCCATATCCCAGGAGGTCAATTCTCAAGGAATTTATTCCTTTGTTTGCTAATCGTCTGCCAATTTTTATAAACATTCTATGTTTTTCTGCTTTAGCGTCTCCGATACCTTGAATCATGATAATCCAAGGAGATGTTTTTTTATCGGATGTTTCGTGTAACATTCCTATCATATTTTGATTGTTATGAGTGATAACTACCGGCTTTTCCATATCAACTCTCCTTTATATAAGATTATAATTATGCTGTATCGCATTATTATACATGGATACGTTAAATTCGCACAAACATACTACAACATAGTACGGCATACTGTAATATAGAACGTATATATTAATATAATATTAGCATGCTTATTTCTTAAAATCAATAGTTTTAAAAAAATAAATTTTGTAAAAATTTCGTATATTTTTTAAATTTGTCCTATTGATTAATAATTATATTCATGATATAATTTTGGTACTATATAATAATACGGCGTACTATATAGAAGAACACACTATATATTATTTAAATGGGAGAAACAAAATGAAAAGCAACAGCTGAAAAATTATTTAATCAGCGGGGAGGGTTATGCAGAGAACAAAGAGGAATTGGGTTATATTGTATCGAGTCTATCATCTTTTGTTTCAAGAATGAAAAAGGACTTGGCTGAAGATGGGGAATACTCTTGTAGAACTGACTGATAAAATATCAGAAAAATCTGGGTTTCAGTTAAATTTAGCGTATGGTTATAATAATATATTTTAGGAGGAGAATTAATATGAGTAAGAAAAAAACAATATTAGATTTTTATCAGATGAAGAAAAACGGTGAGAAAGTATCGTGGGTAACTGCCTATGATTTTCCGATGGCATCTTTCGCTGAGCAAGCGGGGATTGATATGATACTTGTGGGGGATTCTTTAGGTATGGTTGTATTAGGATATCAAGGAACTATTCCGGTTACAATGGATGATTGTATTTCTCACTGTCAAGCAGTTAGAAGAGGTGCACCAAATACATTTGTTATAGGAGATATGCCTTTTGGATCTTATCAGATATCAGATGAGGACGCAGTTAATAATGCATGTGGATTTTTAAAGGAAGCGAATGTAGATGCAATTAAATTAGAGGGCGGAAGAAGAGTTATTAGTAGAATTAAAGCGATTTCCGATGCTGGGATTGTCGTGTTCGGTCATATAGGTCTTACGCCTCAAAGTTCCGGACAATTGGGAGGATTTAAAGCACAGGGCAGAACAATTGACAGCGCCAGAGAGCTTATTAAAGATGCTTTGGCAATTGAAGAAGCCGGAGCAAGGGCATTATTGTTAGAAGCGGTTCCGCCTGAAGTTACAGAGTATATAAGTAAAAAACTCAGCATACCGGTTTATTCCATAGGAGCAGGAGCTCCATGTGATGGGCAGTTGATTATTTGTGGGGATATGTTGGGGTTGTTCCAAGCGTTTACACCAAAGTTTGTAAAGAAATATGCAAACGTTGCAGAGATTATAACAGAAGCTTTCAAGGAATATATAAGTGATGTAAAAAATGTGAAATTCCCGGAGGACAAGCATGTATATCATATTAAGGATAGCAAGGAGCAGTTCGAGGCTTTATTCAAAGAATTTGAACAATAAAAGAAACAAAGTTTTATATAAGATTAATCTGCCATTTTACCTATATAGGTAAAATGACAGATTAGTATAGGCAAAGACAATGCACAAATTGGAAAATATAATTGAGGATGGTGAATGAGAATGACAGCTAACATATTTGCAGATAGAGCAGGAAGATTAAAAGGGGAAGCGGCCTTTGAAATTCTTGCTAAAACGAAGGAATTGGAGGCGCAAGGGAAAAATATTATTCATTTTGAAATAGGGGAGCCTGATTTTGATACACCGAAAAACATCGTAGAAAAAGGGAAGGAAGCTTTGAATTTAGGATATACCCATTATGCAACGACGCAAGGATATCTTCCTTTGAGAGAAGCAATTACAAAATATGTAAAAAAACATAAAAATATAGATACAAACCCTAAAGAAATAGTTGTTACACCCGGTGCAAAGCCCGCTATATTTTATACATTTTTAGCCCTTGTAAATCCCGGAGATGAAGTTATTTATCCTGATCCCGGATATCCCACGTACGGCAACCTGATTTATTTTTTGGGAGCTGTTCCCGTTCCTATACAGATAAAAGAAGAAAAAGGATTCAGATTGGATATAGAGGAGCTTAAATCAAAGATAACAAATAAAACAAAACTTATTGTGATTAATTCTCCTGCAAATCCTACAGGAGGAGTCTTGACTCCTGATGACATTGATGAAATTGCCAATGCAATAAAAGGGAAAGGAATATATGTATTATCGGATGAAATATATGACAGGATAGTATATTCGGGCGAAGTAAAATCCATAGCCTCCATACCTGAGTTGAAGGATTGGACAATAGTAGTTGATGGGTTTTCTAAAGCTTATGCCATGACCGGCTGGAGGTTAGGATATGGCATAATGAATGAAGAGTTAGCAGAAAAGATGAGCAAGCTAATGGTTAACAGCAATGCTTGCGTCGCAACCTTTACTCAAGTGGCGGGAGTTGAAGCGCTTTTGGGGCCCCAGGATGAAATAGATAAAATGATTGAAGAATTCAGGAGAAGAAGAGATCTGATAGTAGACGGCTTAAATTCCATAAAAGGATTTAAATGCCTGAAACCTAAGGGAGCATTTTATGTATTTCCTAATATCACGGGAACCGGAAAGAGCAGCAAAGAGCTGGAGAATTATTTATTATATGAAGCAGGGGTTTCTGTGTTGGCAGGAACCGGCTTCGGGGAAGTGGGGGAAGGTTACCTGAGATTGTCCTACGCCAATTCAATTGAAAACATACAGATAGCCTTAGAGCGTATAGATAAGGCAATGAAGTCTATATAATTAATGACTCGACAAAACGGTGAAAATTCAGTAACTTAAATTTAAAAGATATAAAACTTCCTTTTCAGTTTATGTTTATTTAGCTGAAAAGGAAGTTTTATATATAATGGATTTGGATTATGCTGCTTTTATCTAATTTAGTTATAGGGATTGTAGAACAATTGAAAAGAATTTTTCTATAACTTTGATTTTTTGAATATGTTGACATTAAATATTTTTTCATATAAACTATAACTACTAATCAGTTCAAAAGTTAATTTCAAATTTAAAGTATAATAAGGAAACATTTGTAAAGATGGTGGTATGATAAATGTTTAATGAAAAGTTTGTTAATGAATTAAAACATTTCGGCATATTTTTAGTTATATATACTTTAATTTTTATTCTGTTTGTTAAAACAATTTCTTATACTTTTCCTTTTTTTATATCATTTGGAATAGCCTTTTTAATTCAGCCTTTAGTCAGATTTTTTAGAGACAAATTAAAATTAAAAAAAGGGCTACCCTCTTTTTTAGCATCCCTTATAATATATTCGTTATTTTTTTTAATTGTATATTTATTTTTTTCTAAGGCAATAAACGAATTAAAACTTCTTCTGATAAATATTTCTGCAATAGATATAGATAAAATTTTAAAACCAATACAGGATTTTATTTCAAGAGTAGGTGTATATTTTGAAGATATAGATCCGTCCTTTGTGGAAGAAAACAGCGAAAACATATCCAATATTGTTAAAGGCGGCTTTAATATATTGGGAAAGGGCTTAAACGGCTTAGTGTCCATTGCTATGCGTGTGCCTATGGGAATTACAGCATTATTTGTTATCATTATTTCCACTTATTTCTTTTCAAGGGATATGGATAAAATAAATGAAAAGGTAAAATCTATTTTTTCAGAGAAAGCTAAAATAAAAATGAGCAACATTAAGCATGAAGGAATTGACATGATTACTAAATATGTTAAATCTTATTGTTTAATTTATTTTTTAACCTTTTTGCAAACCCTTATAGGTTTTTCCATATTTAGAATCAAATATGGATTAGTCTTAAGCATTGTCTGTGCAATAGCCGATATTTTGCCGATATTAGGGCCTGGGTTAATATATATACCTTTAGCAATCATATATTTTATTATGAAAGAATATTTTGTTGCATTGGGAATTATAATATTGTATTTGATAATAAGTGTAGTCAGACAAGTGATAGAACCCAAAATCGTGTCTGTTTCTCTTGGGATACATCCCGTTTTAGTATTGGCGATTATGTTTATTGGATTAAAAGCCTATGGATTTTGGGGATTAATTTATTTAACAATGCTTGTTGTTTCTTATAAAGTATTAAAGGCATCCAATGTATTTTAATAAAAATAGAATGTAATATTTCTTATGGGAGGGAAGATTATGCAAGAAATATTTAACAGAAGAAGTATTAGGCGATATGAAAATAAGACTGTGACAGATGAACAAATAGAGCAATTGTTAAGAGCCGCGATGTATGCTCCTTCAGCAGGAAATGAGCAGCCATGGCATTTTGTTGTAATAAAAGACAGAGAAACGTTGAATAGAATAATGAAGATTCATCCTTATACTCAAATGTTAAGGGAAGCATCTTTGGCCATAATACCATGTGCAGATACAAGTAAGGTAAAATATAATGGTGTATTTTGGCCTCAGGATATGGCAGCTTCTATACAAAATATTCTTCTTCAGGCAAATGGCATAGGGCTGGGTACCTGCTGGTGCGGAGTATATCCAAGAGAGGAGCTCATGAATCCCATCTCTGAGATAATAGATTTGCCAAAAGGTGTTAACCCCTTTGCAGTGGTCGCAGTAGGTTATCCTGCAGAAAAGGGGATGGCAGGAGAGAGATTTAAGAGAGAAAAAGTACATTATGAAAAGTGGTAATATTTTTGCTGGACGATCTTCATTAATATAGACTAATTTCTATCTTAGTCTATATTTTGTTTATAGGATACGAACTTTAAAAGAGATATTTTATTATAAATAGACATATATTAGTAGAACATTATATTAAAAACGTTTTCAATTTTGAACAGCATATTTTCGTGATAAATGGTATAATAAAAGAGTAAACTCTTTATAAGGGGGATTGATTTTAATGAAGAGCAAGAATGTCATGGTTTGCGTGACCCAGCAAAAAAATTGTGAAAGGCTGATTCTAAGCGGATATAGCATGATCAATAAAGATAAAGATAGGTTATATGTAATACACGTTGTTAATGAAAAAGAAAATTTTTTAGAAAGTCAAAATGATGGAGAAGCCTTAGAATATTTATTTAATGTATCCAAAAAGGTAGGCGCAGATTTGACTGTTTTAAGGTCCAAGGATATCGTAAAGACCATGGCGGAATTTGCTAAAAGAAATGATATTACTCACATATTAATGGGGCCATCCCCGGATATTGATGCGGCTGACAGCCAGAGCATTAATTATAAACTGAGGAGGGCTTTGGATAAAGTAGAGTTTATAATATTATAATTATAAAATGTTATAATATTATTCTTGATTTCTAAACACAAGAAATAAATTAATAGAGTATATATTAGGTTATGGAAAAAGGCCTCTATTAAATATAAATACATATTAAGGAGGCCTTTTTTGTACACTAAGGTAAATCATATTCCTTCCATAATTAAGTCAAATGCCATGTCTAAAATTTCATCTGCTTTTTCAGGAGCAGATCCTCCCTGAACGGTCTGACTGTTTCCTCCTCCCTTAATTTCCGGAATACTATTTTGTATAGCTTTTAGAATTCTTTGCATATTTACTTTAATCAATTTGTTTCTGCTGAATATAAATTGACACTTTTCTTGATTTATAACTGTAAATAGCGTCAGCACATTTTCGTTTTCCTTTAAATAAGAGGATATAAAACTTACCTCCTTAAAATCTGTATCAATAAATATTTTTTTGATTATTCTTACGCCATTTTTTAATTGGCTCTCTTTGAGCAAGTTCTTCGCTTTATATATGAGGAGTTCTTCCCTTAAATCCCTGTTATCTTTTTCTAAATTTTCGTATTCCGTAAATAATTTTTCAAATTTGTGTAGGACATCTTTATCCTTTGTGGACAAAATATTGGAAATTTTGTTGATATAGCTGTTTTTCCATGAATAATCGTTTAATGCTCTAAATCCGCATGAGAACTCTATCCGAATGTTTCTTTTCTGCTTTTCCCACTTTCTTATTTTGACAATCCCTATTTCTCCGGTGGCCTTACAGTGGGTACCGCAACAAGGACAAAAATCAAATCCGTCTATTTCTACAATTCTGATATTTGAATCAACTGTAGGCTTTTGTCTTACAGGTATTTTGCTGACATCATCCTTTAGAATTTCATAAGTTTTTATGGGAAGATTAGAATATATGACTTTATTAGCAAAGGTCTCCACTTTTTTTGCTTCTTCTTCATTGAAATCGGAAATATCTATATCAATATATGAATATTCACTTCCTATATGAAACCCTAAAGTCTTTCCGTTATATAATTTATAGAATACCGCAGAAAGAAGATGTTGTCCGGAGTGTTGTTGCATATAATCGAACCTTAAATTCAGATCGATTTTCAGGTGAACTTTATCGCTATTAATATTTTTTTCTATGACATGAACTATATCTCCGCCCTCTTCAAATACATCGATTACGTCTATATCATTTATTTTTCCTTCGTCCTTAGGTTGTCCTCCCGCCAAATTCGGGTAAAAAATTGTCCTGTTAAGCTTAAGATAAAATTTATTTTTTAAGTATTTTTTCTCTGTTATTCTTGCATCAATTTCACTTAAATATGGATTTTCCAAAAATATTTTTTCAGTCATCGTATTCACCCCTACAGTATTGTTTAAAAACATTTTACCACTATATTTGATATAATAACAATAACAGATAAATTATAATTTCCATTTTAAATATGATATAATATATGAAATATGAATGAAGGGGTAATGATATGGGTAAATCAAACGGATATTATTTTGTTATATTAGGTTTAATACTTATGATATGGGCTTTAAACAGAATTCATAGAGACAGAAAAAAATAATTTTAAATATGGTTTTTAGGGGATCAAAGGATGAAAAGACCATTTGTTTTTATTGCAGTTTCCTTCGCCTGCGGAATAGTATTTTCCTATTTTTTTAATCTTAACTTTACGACATTAAAAATAATATTTGGAATATTGATACTGATACTGCTCTTTTTTATAAAGTTTGATAAGAGGAGTTTAATTATTATTTTCATTTTATTATTTATTGCCGGAGCTTTTAATACATATAACAAGCTGAATAGCAGCTATTTATTAAATTATGTTGGTTCTCAGATAAATATAAGAGGAATTATAAAAGAAGTAACTTTAAGCTCTGATGAAAAAAAGCGATATATTTTAGATACTGAAGAAATAAGGATTAAAGGCCAAAGACATCTTATAAAAGAAAGAATGTCTTTAAACGTCGTCGGTAAAAATGAATTAAGTCCCGGAGATGAAATATATTTTCCATGTGACTTAAAGGAAGTAAAAAGAAATACAAATCCTAAATTATTTAATTATAAGCTTTATATGATGACGCGAGGCATATATGTTACAACTACCGTAAGAGATTATAACTTGGCTGAAACAGGTAAGGAAAAGCTCAACAGGATGGAATACCTATCTTTGAAATTTAAGGATAAAGTGGAAGATACATTCCAAAGAACCCTTTCCCCTTCTAATGGAAACTTAATGAAATCCATATTATTAGGAGAATATGATTATCTGAAGGAAGATGAAATTTTAAAGTACAGGGAATTGGGACTGGCTCATATTTTAGCTGCTTCCGGACAACATATAGGAATTATATCCTTTATAATAATTAAGATTCTTGCTTATTTGGGAGTTGAAAGAAAAATTAATATTTTAATTACGTCTTTTATTGTATGGATGTATGGCATGTTTATAGGGTTTCCTCCGTCCATATTAAGGTCCTTAATAATGTTTTCAATCATTTTGTATTCCCAGATGTCTTTCAGAAGATATGATAATATCAATACGTTGTTTTTTGCTATGCTTGTAATTCTTGGATATAATCCTTTATTCCTGTTTGATATAGGGTTTCAGATGTCATTTATCGCTACCTTATCCTTATTTGTTTTCACATCAGCCATAAGACATAAATTTTACCCTTTCAGCAGAGGGTTGTTATCTTCTTTATCCGCCATTTCAGCAATTCAGGTAGGCATTATCCCCGTTAACTCATATTATTTCAACAATATATCTCTTGTCAGTATCCTTGCAAATTTTATATTACTACCACTGTTTTCACTTATATTAATAGGAGGATTTTTTCTTCTCATTTTTTCTTTCATTAATATGAATATCGCCGTTTACGCAGGGAAGTTACTTGAAGCAGTGATGAATGTTCAAAACTGTATTTCAGATGTTTTGATGGAAGCTTCTCCAAAGCCCTTTAAAGTTTTTTCCCCGAATGTATCGGAGATGATAATATATTATTTTTTATTATTAAGTATTTTTAGGATAATAAGATTAGATGTCTTTGATTTCAGAATAAGAAAGGCAATCTTCTTTTATTCCCTAATTTTAATATTATTTTCTTCTATTCTTGATTTTACAGATAAAAGTATGAGAGTGGAGTTTATAGATGTGGGACAGGGAGATTCCATATTGTTGCGAACAAATAACGGAAATTACTTAATTGACACGGGAGGAAATATCTTTGGGGATTTTGATGTGGGAGAAAGAGTAGTCCTTCCATACCTTGTTAAAGAGGGAATATTTAATTTGTCAGGGGTATTTATTACTCATTTTGACGAGGATCATTGCAAAAGCCTTCCTCTTCTTATGGAAAATATGGATATAGATAAAATTTATATAAGCCATTGTCCGGAGGATAATAAGATATTTAATGATATGAGCAAAAAGGCGGCAGAAAAAAAGATTCCTCTTATAGAGCTTAAGGGAGGAGACAATATTTATATAGATGATAAAATTTATATAAATGTTATCAGCCCTAAAGGGGATTTAAGCAGCAGAACGGATAAGGAAAATAATTTTTCTTTGGTGTTTTTCTTAAATTATTATAATAACAAGATTCTTTTTACGGGTGATATTGAAAAAGAAGTAGAGGAGCTTATAATCGAAGACTGTACTCCTGCAGATTATTTAAAGGTCCCTCATCATGGAAGCATGACTTCCTCTACAGACGAATTTATTAAAAAATTAAGTCCCAAATATGCTTTTATATGCGTAGGGCAGAATTCATACAATCACCCCCATGAGGTAGTATTGGAAAGGTATAAAGAACTGGGAACGAAACTGTACAGAACTGATGAAATGGGACTTATAACTTTAGAAATGGATAGAGCAAATGTAATCATAGATTATTTTTTGAAAGATAAAATGGATCTATGGGAATGTATAATAAAATACGAAAGGGAAATTAATTTTGGTATAATATATATATTATTGGAGTTTATATTCTTAAAGATTTATGTTTCTTTGGAAAAGGAGTTAAAATATTATGAATTATGAAGAGTTGATGACGGATATTAAAAGCAGGAAATTAAAAAGGTCATATATATTTTATGGGGAAGAAGAATATTTGATGGACTATTCCCTGAAATTGCTGAAAAAAGAGTTTGTTGATAAAGACTTGGAATCATTGAATTATGTTGTTATCGAAGGGAAGGAAGCGGATTTTGATATGATATTTAATGCCTGCGAGACCCTTCCATTTATGTCGGAAAAGAAGATTGTGGTAGTTAAGGATTTGAATATTTTTTCACGAAAAAAATCGGATGAGGGTAGAACCGTTAAAAATAGTTCCTTTGCGGAATTAGGAGATTATATTCAAACTTTGGACAATTATGTATGTTTAATATTCATAGAAAAACAAAGTGGAGTTGATAATTCGTTAACTTTGGTAAAAAAAATAAAAAAAGTTGGAGATTCGGTTAACTTCTCACGATTGAAAGGAAAGATTCTCAACGATTTCGTAAAAAAAGTTTTTGAAGAATATGGCAAGGTTATTGATTTATCGAATATCAGATATTTTATAGATTCATCTTCATATTTTGGAATGAATACGGACAAAAATTTATACGATTTAAAAAATGAAATTGGAAAGATATCAGAATATGCCGGGAATAAAAAGAAAATTTTAAAGGAAGATATCGATGTAATAATGAGCAGGACTTTAGAAAACAATATATTTAAGCTTCTTGACAATATTGCTCAAAAAAACACGGATGATTCTCTGAGACTTCTCAATGAAATGTATCTTGCCGGGGAGCCGATACTTAGAATTCTTTATATGATTATAAGACAAATAAGGTTTATGCTTATGTATAAATTGTCGAAGAAAATGGGATATGATAATAAGAAGACTTTGGAAAAGCTTAATATAAAGGAGAGAGAATTTGAAAATATCAGAAAAAAAAGTGAGAATTTTTCTGAAGAACAGCTAAAAAAAGCATTAAATTTTTGTGCTGACGGAGACAGAAACATAAAAACAGGAATAATGGAAGAAAAATTGGCGTTGGAAATGCTGGTAGTTCAATTATGTGTTTATAATCAATAAAACTTCGGATCTTCCGAAGTTTTATCTTTACACTGCTTCATTTACTTTCTCATTTAATCTTCTGCTTAATCTGCTGACTTTTCTTGATGCAGCATTCTTATGAATAGTGTTTTTTATAGCTGCTCTCTTTAACTTTTTATCTATAAGTTTAAGTAATACTCTTGCTTCTTCTATGTTATTATCATTAAGAGCTTTATCAAATTTTTTGATATATGTTTTAATTTCGGATTTTCTGCTTTTATTTATAGCTGTTTTATTTTTAGTGACCTTTATTCTTTTGATTGCGGACTTAATATTTGCCAATGATTTCACCTCCTCTTAATCTAACAAAAAACATTTTACCATGAAGAAGTATAAATTGCAAGGATATTTAACTTTACAATACATAAATATGAAAATTAAACTTAAAATAAGGAGAGGAAAAGATAGGAGGGATTTTGTGTTTCAATTCAGAACAGATTTAGCCGTAGAAGACAGAGAATTTTATAGAGAAGGCAAAGATGGAGAAGTGCCGGGAGTGGAATTTAAACAATACGAGAAGAAAAACTACAGCATAACAAAAGTAAAGATATTGAATTCTCAGGGAGAAGAGAACATGAGAAAACCTAAGGGCAATTATATAACTGTGGAAGTACCCGAACTTAAAAATTCTGATGATGAATTAAAGGAAGAAATCAGTTTTTTAATTTCGAGGGAAATAAAATCTCTTTTTAATATCAATGAATTGACTAAAACTTTAATTGTAGGTCTTGGAAATTGGAACGTAACTCCGGATGCTTTAGGGCCTAAAGTAGTTGAGAAGATAATAGTTACCAGGCAGTATTTTGTAACATATGAAAAGGAAAAGGACGAAGCACTCTCCAACGTATCGGCAATATCTCCCGGAGTTATGGGAACTACGGGAATAGAAACAGGTGAAATAATTAAAGGGATAGTTGAAAAAACAAGGCCTGATTTGGTAATAGCAATTGATGCCTTGGCCTCAAGAAGAATGGAAAGAGTCAGTACCACCATTCAAATATCCGATACCGGAATAAATCCCGGAAGCGGAGTAGGAAATATGAGAATAGGATTAAACAAGGAATATTTAGGTGTACCCGTCATAGCTATAGGAGTGCCGACAGTAGTAGATGCGGCCACTATGGTAAACGATACCATGAATCTGATTATTTCTTCCATGAAAAAGGAAGCAAAGGTGGGAGAAGAGTTTTATAATCTCCTTGAAAATGTTTCAAAGGAGGATAAATATAGTCTTATAAGGGAGGTATTAGAACCTTATATGCCAAATGTTTTGGTTACCCCAAAGGAAATAGATTCTTTAATCACTAATTTGTCCTTTGTTTTGTCTAACGGAATTAATTTGGCTGTTCATCATGGGTTGACCTTTAAGGATTTGAATTCATATATCAGTTAATCTAACTTAATTTCATATATTGAATAAATGGAGAATATAATTTGTTAAGATACTAAAGGAATAAGGGGTGCTTAATTATGAATACCAAAAGGACAAGAACAGATTATATTCTCTATGCTTTTTTTCTTATGCTGATCTTTTTTATTGGGGCGAGTATAATCAATAATTTGTTTGTTATTTCAGATAACAAATCTGAGGAGATTTCTCCTAAAACTGTTAAAACATCTGATCTAATCATAGACCTTTTTTCGAAATCAAATTCATGGTTTAAATATTATTTGGAAAAAGAAAATAAGGAAAGTTCATCCATATATGAATATGTAAGGGGAAAATATTTTAATGTATCCATCGATATAAATAATTTTGTTAAATCTCAGTTTCCAGCACTGTTTTCTTTAGCAAATGATAAATTCACAGTATCCGACAACAAAGGGGAAGATAAAAGTAAAAGCCAGGAAGAAAAAACAAATGCGGAAACATTGGAAGATTTAATTCTCATAGAAGATGAACTGGAAAAAGAAGAAGGAAAACTGATGGAGGAAGACTCCAGTGCCAGTGTGGACGTAAGTAAGATTTCAAAGCCTTCTAACATTAATCCCATAAAAGTAGATAAAAGTAAGCCATACATAGTAATATATCATACTCATGGAACCGAAGGATATTTGCCAATAAAGGAAAATCAGTATCATACAACTGAAAGAAAATATAATATGCTTACTATAGGTGATGTGATGTACGAGACGTTGAATAAAGATGGGTATAATACTATACATATAGATACATACCATGATATTCCGTCTTACGGCCAGTCTTATTCCAGAAGTTTAAAGACCATTACTTCCAAATTGAAGGAAGAACCTAATCTCAAGGTGGTATTTGATGTTCATAGAGACGGAGTTTCTGAAGATGCCGCCTATATTGACAAGGCAAAATCCGAAGCCAAGGTAAAAGTTAATGGTGAAGATGTAGCGACTTTTTCTTTAGTTATAGGGCCTGATTCCCCTAACGTAAAAGAGGTCACGGAATTTGCAAAATATATAAAAAATGTTTCTGATAAAATGTATCCCGGATTATGTAAGGGAATAATAATAAAACCTACAGGAAGATTTAATCAGTTTGTAACGAATTATTACGCTCTAATAGAAGTGGGAAGCAATCTTAATACTATTGATGAAGCCAAGGCATCTTCCAAACTAATAGCAAAGATAATAGGGGTTGTTATGTCCAACATTATATCGGAATAATTTTTGCTTTTAATAATTTTTAAAAATGATATAATATATAAAGAGAATTGATGGGAGGAATATATGATGGAAGAAGAGAGGAAAAACAATAAAAACGATAAAAAGAGTGAAGCCATGGAATGGATAAAAAGCATAGTTTTTGCAGTAGTTATAGCACTGCTTATAAAGTCTTTTGTTTTTAACACTACTTATGTGTTGGGAAGTTCTATGTATCCTACTTTATATGAAAAAGATAGATTATTTACCGATAAAGTCTCTCTGTATTTTAAATCTCCGAGAAGGGGAAATATTATAGTACTTAAAGCTCCGGATGTTGCAAATAAGGATTATATTAAAAGAGTAATCGGAATTGCAGGAGATACGGTTGAAATAAAGGATGGGAAAGTATATTTAAATGGTAAGGTCCTTAAAGAAAATTATATATTAGGAGATTCTTATACTCTTACTTATGATAAGAGTAAGTGGGAAGTGCCAAAAGGGTATGTATTTGTCTTAGGAGATAATAGAGAACAGGGAGCAAGTAAGGACAGCAGATATTTTGGATGTATTCCCGTCGATTCGATAAAGGGAATTGCTAACTTTAGATATTTTCCCTTTGATGATAGGTTCGGAAAATTAAATTAGTATAAAAATTCTAAATTTACCCAATAATAATTTGGGTGATAAATTTGGAAACGAGGATGAGCAGAAGTAAAAGTAAAAAGAAAAATAGATCTTATTTTATTCTAAAGATGAGTCTAATTTTATGTGCTTTTGTATTTTTGTATTTCGGAGTTAAAGCTGTTAATATTTCTTTTTCTCAATTAAGGGGAGAGAAAAGTGATATTTTTTTTATTGGAAAAGAAGAGGGAAAAATTGAAATTCATTTGTTTGGAAAAGAATATTATTTAACATTAAAATGACCAATGAAATTGGTCATTTTAATTTACATGAATTTAATTCTTTGCTATAATTATTTATGATTATTTCCAAAGATTGAGGAGGAAGTTTATATATGGATAGGCAAAAGAGAATAAGAAATTTTTCAATAATCGCACATATTGATCATGGAAAGTCCACTTTGGCAGATAGGCTTATTGAAACTACAGGACTTTATACTGCAAGGGAAATGCATGATCAAATGCTTGATAGCATGGATTTGGAAAGAGAAAGAGGAATTACAATAAAACTAAAAGCAATAAGACTTATTTATAAAGATAAAAAAGGAGAAGAATATATTCTTAATCTAATAGATACTCCGGGTCATGTGGATTTTAATTATGAGGTATCGAGAAGCCTTGCAGCCTGCGAAGGTGCCGTACTTGTAGTAGATGCAACTCAGGGAATCGAAGCTCAAACTTTGGCAAACGTATATTTGGCTTTAGACCAAGATTTAGATATTATTCCCGTTATAAATAAAATAGATTTGCCAAGTGCAAGGCCCGAAGAAGTTAAAAAGGAAGTGGAAGACGTGATAGGGCTGGATTGCGAAGAAGCCCCTCTGATTTCTGCGAAGGAAGGTATTAATATTGACAAGGTATTAGAACAAATAGTAAAAAATATTTCTCCTCCAAAGGGAGATGAAGATGCTCCTCTGAAAGCTCTTATATTCGATTCTTATTATGACAGCTATAAAGGAGTGGTCGCATATGTAAGAGTATTTGACGGATGCATAGAGTCGGGAATGAATATAAAAATGATGTCTACGGAAAAAACTTTTGAGGTAGCGGAAGTGGGAGTTACCGGTTCGAAACACATTCCTGTTGAAAAACTGAGAGCGGGAGATGTAGGATATGTAACGGCGAGTATTAAAAATGTGAAAGATGCAAGAGTAGGAGATACCATTACGGAAGTTGAAAATCCAACTTTAAAGCCCCTTCCGGGATACAAAAAAGTTGTGCCCATGGTTTATTGCGGGATTTATCCGTCGGAAGGAGAAGATTTCAATACGATAAAAGATGCCTTGGAAAAGCTTCAGGTCAACGATGCAAGCCTGACCTTTGAACCTGAGACTTCCCAAGCTTTAGGCTATGGTTTCAGATGTGGATTTTTAGGGCTTCTTCATATGGAAATAGTCCAAGAGAGGCTTGAGAGGGAATTTAATTTAGGGCTTATAGCTACAGCTCCGAGCGTTATATATAAAATTAAAAAGAGCGACGGAAAGATGTTGACTATCCAGAACCCCACTAATCTTCCCGAACCGTCGGAAATTGAATACATGGAAGAACCCATTGTAGATGCATCCATTATGACTCCCGACGAATATGTGGGAGCAATTATGGAATTGTGCCAGAACAGAAGAGGTATATTTAAAAATATGGAATATATAGAACAAAACAGAGTGGTTATGCATTATGAAATGCCTCTGAACGAAGTAATATATGATTTTTTCGATGCTCTAAAATCAAGAACAAAAGGATACGCTTCTCTTGATTATGAATTGAAAGGATATAAGGAGTCCCAACTGGTTAAATTGGATATATTAATAAATTCGGAACTGGTAGATGCCTTTTCTATTATCGTCAACGAAGATAAAGCATATGAGAGGGCAAGATATATTGTGGAGAGACTTAAAGACGTTATACCGAGGCATCAATTCGCCATACCGATTCAGGCAGCAATCGGTTCTAAAATAATCGCCAGGGAAACGGTAAAGGCTTTGAGAAAAGATGTTTTAGCTAAATGCTACGGAGGAGATATTACAAGGAAGAAAAAACTTCTTGAAAAGCAGAAGGAAGGCAAGAAAAGGATGAGACAAATAGGTTCGGTGGAAATACCTCAGGAGGCCTTTATATCTGTGCTAAAATATGATGAAAAAAAATAAATTTATAATTTTTAAATGGAATGTATGGCTGATACGTTCCATTATTTTCATCAATTTATGCTTTTCGTAAAATGAATTTCAAGAAAGGCTTTCTTACTATAGTTTAAGGGGGTAAATAGATGGATGATTTAGCGTTATATGTACACATTCCCTTTTGTTTAAAGAAATGCAATTATTGTGATTTCATTTCTTTTCCCAATAAATTTGATTATGTTGAAAAATATACAGATGCTTTAGTAAAAGAAATTCGGCTTTATTCCTCTGTTGGCAAAAAGTTTAAGCTAAATACCGTATTTATCGGCGGAGGGACTCCTTCATCAATTAACAGTATATATATTGAAAAAATAATGGATGGCATATATAAATATTTTGATACAAATGAATTAAAGGAAGTTACGATAGAAACCAATCCTAAAACCCTTGATAAAGAAAAATTAGTAAGATATAGGGAATCGGGTATAAATAGGATAAGCATGGGAGTTCAGACTTTAAATGATAATTTGCTGAAAATATTAGGCAGAATTCATAATACAGAAGACTTTTATAAAAATTATGATTTAGTAAGGAATTTAGGTTTTAATAATGTGAATCTGGATTTAATGTTTGGATTGCCCTTTCAGACTTTAGAAGATGTCATATATACTCTGAAGGAAGTAATAAAATTAGAGCCCACTCATTTATCCTTTTACGGACTCATTGTTGAAAAGGGAACGAAATTTTATGATTTGAATAATAGGGGAAAGCTGAATTTGCCGGATGAAGATTTGGAAAGAGCAATGTACCATAAGGGAATGGAGTATCTTGTTTCCAATGGATATGAACACTATGAAATATCCAATTTCGCAAAAAAAGGGTATGAGTGTAAACATAATCTTTTTTATTGGGAATTAAAACCTTATATAGGACTTGGAATAGGAGCTCATTCCAATATTTTTGGAAAAAGATATTGGAATTTTGCTGATATTAAAGAATATATATCTTCTTTGGACAACGGAAGTTTTCCCGTGTCAGGAGAAGAGGTCATAGATAAAGATATGGAGATGGCTGAATATTGCATATTAGGGTTAAGGCTCATTAGAGGAATAGATAAAAAGAATTTTTTGGGCAGATTTGGAATTGATATAAAAGAAATATATGGGAAAATTATTGAAAGACACGTAAAAGGCGGATTATTATACGAAAATGAAAATAGAATTTATCTCACTAAGAGAGGATTGGATTTATCAAATATTGTAGAAGTAGATTTTCTTCCATAAACAACAATAAGTTTTTGAAAACCTATTGACAAAATGTATAAGTAGTGATAATTTTAAATCGTAAGTATTAGCACTCAACAGATAAGAGTGCTAATAAATATTAATATCTTAAAAATATTTGAGGTGGTAAAATGTTAGATGATAGAAAGCTTAAAGTACTTTATGCCATTATTAGCAGCTATATCACTAATGGAGAGCCTATTGGTTCAAGAACGATTTCAAAAAAATATAATCTTGGAGTCAGCTCTGCCACCATCAGGAATGAGATGTCAGACTTAGAAGAACTGGGATATTTGAATAAACCCTATACTTCTGCAGGGAGAATTCCGTCTGATAAGGCTTATAGATTATATGTCGATACTTTGATGAAAAATATAAGATCTGATATTGATTCACGGGAAAAAGCGGAAATCAAAAATAATTTAATGAAGGAAGTTATGGAAATTGATCAACTGATTCAGAATTCGGCAAAAATATTATCTAAAATAACTAACTATACTTCAATTGCTATAACACCTCAGATCAATCAAAGCACTTTAAAGCATATTCAATTAATTCCAATAGATAACAATGAAATACTGATTATAATAGTAAATGATTCTGGGATTGTTAGAAACACTATTTTTAAAATGGATGAAAATATTTCGGAGGAACAGTTGACAGCTATATCAAATTTTCTGAATTCAAAACTTAAAGGATTAACATTAGATAAAGTTTCCAAAGAAATAGATACTGTTATGCTTAAAGAATTATACGATTTCAGAAATGTGGTAGGAAATATTATACCTATTATAAATCAGTCTTTAGACGAAATTGAAGACGTGGAGATTTTTGCTGATGGTATGATGAATATATTTAATTTTCCGGAATACAAGGACATAGCAAAAGCTAAAACACTTTTGTCTTTTATTGAAGACAAGGATTTGATGGTGGATATATTGTTGAAAGATTTCTATAACGATATTGAAATTACAATTGGTGATGAGAATTCTTATGATGAGCTTAAAGACTGCAGCTTGATTACGGCTACTTACAAGTTTGATGGAAATACCGTTGGAAAAATAGGCGTTATAGGGCCTACAAGAATGGATTATATTAATGCAATAAATGCTGTAAATCTTTTATCCCTTAATATAAGCGAAATACTCGATAAGTATTTTCAAAAATAATTAAGGAATTTTTGTATTATTGATATATAGGAAGAGGTGATCTGATGGAAAAAAATGAGAAAGCTAAGGAAGATGAATTAATTCAGAAAGCGGTAAACGAGGATGAAGATAATTTAAAAGAAGAAAAAGCGGAGGAAAAAGGAAAGAAAAAACATGAGGAGAAAGAACAAGGGAAAAAAATATTGCAGGATATGAAAAAGGAAATCGAAGAAAAGGATAAAGGCATTCAAGAAAGGGATAAGAATATTAAAGAGCTTACTGATAAATTTATCAGACTTCAAGCAGATTTTATGAATTACAAAAAAAGAAGTGAAAAGGAGAAAGAAAGTATAATTTCTTATGCCGCTGAAGATATAATAACAAGTATTCTTCCGGTATTGGATGATTTTGAAAGAGCCTTGGTTACTATAGAAAATAAAGAGGATTCTTTTTATAAAGGAGTTGAAATAATTTATAATGAACTGTTAAAGATTTTGAAAAAAAATGGATTAAAGGAAATTTCCTGTTTAAAGGAAAAATTTGATCCCAATTATCACCATGCAGTTTGTCAAGAAGAAAATGAAAATTATGAAGAAGGAAGCATAATTGAAGTATTTCAAAAGGGATATATGCTAAATGATAAAGTCTTAAGACCAAGTATGGTTAAGATAGCTAAATAAACGAAATCAATTTAAGGAGGTAAATAATACATGGGAAAGATAATAGGAATTGACTTAGGAACCACAAATTCATGTGTAGCGGTGATGGAAGGAGGAGAAACAGTAGTAATAGCTAATGCCGAAGGAAACAGAACAACTCCCTCTATAGTTGCATTTACAAAAGACGGAGAAAGATTAATTGGTGAAACAGCTAAAAGACAGGCTATTACAAATCCGGACAGAACCATAATGTCTATAAAGAGAAAAATGGGGAGTGATTATACCGTTAATATCGATGGTAAAAATTATACCCCTCAGGATATATCGGCTATGATTTTACAAAAATTAAAAACAGATGCAGAAAATTATTTGGGTGAGAAGGTAACGGATGCAGTAATTACCGTTCCTGCATATTTTACGGACAGCCAAAGACAGGCAACAAAGGATGCCGGAAGAATTGCAGGATTAAATGTTAAGAGAATTATAAACGAGCCTACGGCTGCAGCTTTGGCTTATGGAATGGATAAAGAATTAGAACACCAGAAGATAATGGTATTTGACTTAGGTGGAGGAACATTTGATGTATCCATATTGGAACTTGGAGACGGAGTGTTTGAAGTTATAGCAACGAGAGGAAATAATCATCTCGGCGGAGACGATTTTGACCAGATTTTAATGGATTATATAGCAGAACAATTTAAAAAGGAACACGGCATTGATTTAAGAAATGACAGAATGGCATTACAAAGATTGAAAGAGGCTGCCGAAAAAGCGAAGAAAGAACTTTCAAGCGTAGTTACTACCAATATTAATCTTCCGTTTATTACTATGTCTCAATCGGGACCTCTTCACCTTACTATGGATATAACAAGAGCTAAATTTGACGAGCTGACCAGAGAATTAGTTGAAAAAACTCTTGAGCCGACAAGATTGGCATTAGAGGATGCTAAATTATCTCCCAATGATATAAATAAAGTTTTATTGGTAGGGGGTTCGTCAAGAATACCTGCTGTTCAGGAAGCAGTTAAAAAGCTTATAGGAAAAGATCCCAGCAAAGGAGTAAACCCTGATGAATGTGTAGCTGTAGGAGCTGCTATACAAGGTGGAGTGTTAAGCGGAGATGTTAAAGACTTGCTTCTTTTGGATGTTACCCCCTTATCCCTTGGAATTGAAACAATGGGAGGAGTATCAACCAAACTTATTGAAAGAAATACAACGATACCTACGAGAAAAAGCCAGGTGTTTACTACGGCCGCAGATGGGCAGACTGCTGTAGATATTCATGTTCTGCAGGGAGAAAGACCTATGGCAGCAGACAATGTTACATTGGGGAGATTCCAATTAAGCGGTATACCTCCGGCACCAAGAGGAGTTCCTCAGATAGAAGTTACTTTTGATATTGATGCTAACGGTATTGTAAATGTCAGCGCAAAGGATTTGGGAACAGGTAAAGAACAGAGAATTACCATTACCGCCTCAACTAATCTTAATGAAGATGAAATAAAGAAGAAAGTAAAAGAAGCGGAAAGGTTTTCGGAAGAGGATAAGAAGAAAAAGGAAGGAATTGAAATTAGAAATAATGCGGATAGCTTAGTGTACCAGACAGAGAAAACCATGAAAGATATGGAAGGAAAGATTTCTCAAGATGAAAAAACAAAAATAGAAGGAAAGTTACAAGAACTTAAAAAAGCCCTTGAAGGAACCGATAATGATGAGATAAAGAAAAAATCAGAAGAATTGACTACCGCATTTTATTCAGTGTCTCAGAAGATGTATGAGCAAGCTTCCAAAAACCAGACCAATCAAGGAACACAGAGCAATAGCGGCGACGGTGGGAAAAAGGATGATGTAGTTGACGCTGATTATGAAGTAGTGGATGATGATGATAAGAAAGATAATAAAAAATAATTTTCAAAAACCAAAGCTAAATGGTATCATTTAGCTTTGGTTTTTGATACAATATTTAAGATAAAGCTGTGAAAGTTGGTGAAGATATTTGGCAAAAAAAGATTATTATGAGATATTAAATGTATCAAGGGATGCTACTCAAGATGAAATAAAGAAATCCTTCAGAATATTGGCAAAAAAATATCATCCTGATTTAAATCCGAATAATAAGGAAGCAGAACAAAAATTTAAAGAGATAAATGAAGCATATGAAGTTTTAAGTGACCCAAACAAAAGAAGCAGATATGATACCTTCGGGGAAGAAGGAGTAAACGGACAACAAACAGGAGGTTTTGGGCAAGGATTTGGAGGATTTGAGGATATATTTGGAGATATATTTGATGCATTTGGAGGAGGATTCACATCTTCTACCAAACGGCAAGGGCCCAGAAAAGGGGCAGATCTTAGATATAATTTGGATTTAGATTTCTTGGAAGCTGTATTTGGGACTGAAAAGGAAGTTAAAATCAGGAAAACCCAAAAGTGTTCCAATTGTAACGGTACAGGTGCCAAACCTGGTACAGGTAAGGAGACCTGCCATAAATGTCACGGAACGGGGGAAGTTAGATTTACTCAAAGTACTCCTTTTGGACAGTTTGTGAGAGTAGCTACCTGTGATGAATGCGGAGGAACGGGAGAAATAATCAGAGAAAAATGTAATGTTTGCGGAGGAACAGGAAAAGAGACAAAGACAAAGAAGATAAAGATAAAAGTCCCTGCAGGTGTAAATACAGGGTCTGTAATTTCCATTAAAGGCGAAGGAGAAGCCGGGGATCGGGGAGGACCTGAAGGAGATCTATATGTTTATTTAAATGTCAGAGAAGATAAGCTTTTTACGAGAGAAGGAAATGATATTTTCTGTGAAATACCGGTATCCTTTGTCCAATCTGCATTGGGAGCAGAAATAGAGGTTCCTACTTTAGAAGGAAAAATTAAATATGTTATCCCGGAAGGCACTCAGACCGGAACTCAGTTTAAGTTGAAAAATAAAGGGGTTCCTAATGTAAGAGGATATGGAAGAGGAGATTTTTATTTTAAAATTAAAGTGGAAGTTCCGAGGAAACTTACGGAAAAACAGAAACAGATTTTAATGGAATTTGCAGAAGAATCAGGAGAAAATATTCGGGGAGAGAAAAAAGGATTTTTCGACAAAGTAAAAGATGCTTTCGGTAATTGAAAACAATATAACCAATTCCAATATAGGGGTTGGTTATATTTAGTTGACGAAAGAGTTAAATATGGATATAATAAGGGAAGATTTATCTGTGATCAAAGGATGTGAGATGATGAAATGGACGGAAGTTCAAATTAAAACTACTACGGAAGCTCAAGAGGCAGTCTCAAATATTTTATACGATTTGGGAGTTGGTGGGCTATCCATTGAAGACCCTCAAGACGTTTTAGATTTCATGAAAAGTGATGAGGACTGGGATTATATTGATCCGTCACTTATAAAAGATGATTTTGAAGGAGTTATTATTAAGGGATATTTTCCTGAAAGTGAAGATTTAATTGATAAAATCGAATTGATAAGACAAAATATTGAGAAAATTCCCCAGTATAATTCAGACAAAATTTTAGGAGAAATGACAGTAACGGAGGTATATGAAAAGGATTGGGAAGATGCATGGAAAAAATATTATAAACCGAAAAAAATAGGTGAGAAAATAGTCATTAAACCAACCTGGGAAGAATATAAGAAACAAGGACATGATATAGTTGTTGAGATGGACCCGGGAATGGCTTTTGGTACAGGGACACACGAGACCACAATTATGTGTGTTAAAATGTTGGAAAAGCATATAAAGAAAGACTGTAAGGTATTTGATATAGGTTGCGGCAGTGGTATTCTTAGTATTGTCAGTGCAAAATTGGGAGCTTCTAAAGTAATCGGAGTAGATTTGGATGAGGTATCCATTGAGTCATCAAATAATAATATTTTACTTAACAATGTGGAAAATATTGTAGAAATAAAAAAAGGAAATCTTTTAGATGGAATAAATGGAAATGCAGATATTATAGTCGCTAATATTGTTGCTGAAGTAGTAGTGACGTTGTCAGAAACAATTAAGGATTACCTGTCTAAAGACGGAATATTCGTTGCATCGGGAATAATAGGCGAAAAAATGGAATATGTAGAGAAAAATTTCAAAAAAAACGGCCTTGAAATCATCGAAACGGAAAAAACAAATGATTGGATTTGCATAGCTGCAAAGATAGGTAAGGATGAGATAATTGAATAGATTTTTTATTAAAAACGAACAGGTATCGAAGGATATTTTATATATTGAGGGAGAAGATGTAAAACATATAAGAGATGTTCTTAGATTAAGAACAGGAGATAAAATAGAAGCGGTATGCGAAGGATTTATTTATATAGGGAAGATACTCCGGATCGAAAAAAATTTAGTTACGGTAAAAATAGCGGAAATATTTAAAGGAAATGGAGAACCTTCTTTTAATATTATTTTATATCAAGGCATACCTAAAGGCGAAAAGATGGATTTTATAATTCAAAAATGTACAGAATTGGGAGTAAAAGAGTTCTTTCCTCTTTTGACCGAGAGAACAGTAGTTAAGGTAAAGGATAAAAACAAAGAGAAATCTAAAATAACAAGATGGACGAAGATTGCCAAAGAAGCTGCACAACAATCAAAAAGAGATTTATTCCCAAAGATTGACGATATTATTTCATTTGACGATATGATTGAACTTATAAAGGGAGAAAATATCATAGTTCCTTATGAAGAAGAAAAAAATAATAGAATTAGAGATGCAATAAAGAGTATAAAAAATGGAAGGGTTAATTTGATTATCGGACCGGAAGGCGGATTTGCACAGAAAGAGATAGAGACTTTAAGAGGGATTGGAGCCAATACGGTGACTTTAGGGCCGAGAATACTTAGAACTGAAACGGCAGGAATTGTAGCAGCATCTATATTGTTATATGAGCTGGGAGATATATAGGAGTGGTTATATGAAGAGAGTGTCCATATTCACTTTAGGTTGTAAAGTAAATCAATACGAAACAGAGGCAATGGAGGAACTTTTTCAGCAAAGGGGATATGATATTGTTGAAAATGGAAAAGAAGCTGAAGTATATGTGATAAACACTTGTACTGTTACTAATTTGGGAGACAGAAAATCCAGGCAGTTTATAAGAAGGGCCAAAAAGCTCAATGAAAATTCGGTAGTAGCAGTAGTAGGTTGTTATGCTCAGATGTCACCGGGAGAAGTAGAGAATATGAAAGATGTAGATGTAGTAATAGGAACTGTAGGAAGGGAAAAAGTGGTGGATCTGTGCGAAGAGGCCATGAAAAATAAAAAAAAGATAAATATAGTGGGAGATATAAAAAATTTTAGAAAATTTGAAGATTTAAATATCGACGAAGTTAAGCTTAGGACAAGAGCATATATTAAGATTCAGGATGGTTGTAACCAGTACTGCAGTTATTGTATTATTCCTTATGCAAGAGGGCCTGTAAGGAGCAGATCCTTAGAGAGTATATTAAAAGAAGCGGAAAGGCTTAGAGATAAGGGATTTAAGGAAATTATCCTTACGGGAATCCATATAGCGAGTTATGGTAAGGATTTGAAAGATGTTGATTTATTAAATGTATTGGAAGAATTAGATCAGATTGAAGGCATAGAAAGAATAAGATTAGGCTCTTTGGAGCCTACTTTAGTGGATGAGAAGTTTATGAATAAAGTTTCTTCAATGAAAAAAATCTGTAATCATTTTCATATTTCTCTTCAAAGCGGAAGTGATTCGGTACTGAAAAGGATGAATAGAAAATATAGTGGAGAACAGTATAAAAAAATAGTTAATATCATTAGATATTATATGAAGGATGTAGGAATAACTACCGATATAATAGTGGGATTTCCCGGAGAAACGGAAGAGGAATTCAAAGAAACCTGTAATTTTGTTCGGAAAATCGGGTTTTCAAGAATCCACGTGTTTAAGTATTCTCAGAGAGAAGGAACTCCCGCAAGTAAATTTAAAAGCCAAATTGACGGCTATGTTAAACACGAGAGAAGCGAGATACTCATTAAAATAGGAAATGAAATGAGAGAAGATTTTGAAGAAAAATTTATTGGAAAGTCCATGCCTGTCCTTTATGAGGAGGATGCTAAGGATAAAAAGGGCTATGTTGAAGGCTATACGACAAACTATATGAGGGTTATATCAAAAAATAGAAAAAGCTTAAAAGGAAAAATCGTTTCAACTAAAATAATTAAATTGGCCGGAGAAAAATTAATTGGAGAAATAGAGGAATTTTAAGCTGAATGTAGAATATAATTATTATTCAATTTTTTAGGGGAGGTGAACGGGGTGAAAAACTGTATATTTTGTAAAATAGCGAGTGGAGAAGTTCCTTCGGATATTATATATGAAGATGATAAAGTAGTGGCTTTTAATGATTTAAACCCACAATCTCCTGTACACTTTTTAGTTATTCCTAAAGAACATATTTCTTCAATTAAAGATATAAATGAAGAAAATATATCCATAATAAGTCACATTTTTCTTGTTATTAAAAAAATTGCTCATGAAAAATTATTGGATGAAAAAGGATACAGAATAGTTAATAATTGCGGAGAATTTGGAGGTCAGAGTGTCGATCATCTTCATTTTCATGTATTAGGAGGCAGAGAAATGTTATGGCCTCCGGGCTAAAATATTGTTGCAGAAGTATTAAGAATAATGTATAATATATTAGTGCCGAATTCCGCTTATACTTATAAAGTATAAGCACTCTTGGTGTAGCAGAGGGGAGGGAAAAGTAAATGGCAGAGATAAGAGTAGGAGAAAATGAATCATTAGATAATGCCCTAAAAAGGTTTAAAAGGCAATGTGCCCGTTCTGGCGTTTTAGCTGAATACAGAAAAAGAGAACACTATGAAAAACCAAGTGTAAGACGTAAGAAAAAATCAGAAGCGGCTAGAAAGAAGAATAGGGGTAGATTTTAAGAGGGTGATATTTTGTCATTAAAAGAAAAACTTATGGAAGACTTTAAAGATTCCATGAGAAATAGAGATGTTGTAAGAAAAAATACCATTACTATGATTAGGGCAGCTGTTAAGCAAAGAGAAGTAGATGAGAGAATCCAATTGAAAGATGAAGATATAATAGATATAATATCGAAGCAGTTGAAAGAAAAAAAGGAAGCTATAGAAGAGTTTCAAAGAGGTAAAAGGCAAGATTTAGTTGATCTTACAGAAAAAGAAATGAATATTCTTTTGAAATATTTGCCTGCTCAATTGACGGAAGAGGAATTAGAAAAAGTTGTTAAACAAACTATAGATGAAGTTGAAGCAAAATCCATAAAAGATATTGGGAAGGTGATGAAGTCGGTAATGCCTAAGATAAAGGGTAAGGCTGACGGAAAAGAAGTAAATAGAATATGTAAGAAATATTTGGAATAACCCAGGTTTTACCTGGGTTTATTTATGCTCAGATAAAATTTAATATTTTTATTGTATTTTGTTTGGGTAATAATATAATATAAATAACTGGAGGTGATAAATTGAAAAAATGGAAGATGATATTTTTTATAATTATGGCATTATTGATAATAAGTTCTTTTGTTTATGGTGAAGGATATTCAACAAATGTTAATGAAGGATTCAGAGATAAACTTGCTTCAATTATTTCTAATCCGTTTATAAGTACATTATTTTTAACATTGGGATTTGTAGGAATGGTTATAGAAATATTTACTCCGGGGTTTGGAATTGGAGGAGTTATTTCCATTGTTTTTTTCGGATTATTTTTTGGAGGCAATATTATTGCCGGAAATTCCCATTGGGCAAGTTTACTTTTTTTTATAATAGGTCTTATTCTTCTTGTTGTTGAAGCAATGGTTCCGGGGTTTGGATTGCCGGGAATCAGTGGAATAATTATGTTGGCAGTAGGGATAATTATGGCTACCGGAGATATTTCCAGTGCTGTAATGAGTTTAAGTGTAGCTTTAATGGTTACGGTCGTAGTCGCCGTAGTATTTATTAAAATAGGATACAAAAGCCCTTTATTTAATAAAATAGTGCTTGAGACTAAATTTACGAAAGAAAAAGGATATAACAGTTCATCTTTGCAGGAACAACTTTTAGATAAAGAAGGAGTGGCAATTACGGATCTTCGTCCATCTGGAATAATTGAAATTGATGGAACAAGAATAGATGCTCTTTCAGAAGGAAACTATATTGATAGAGGAGCTCAAGTGAAGATATACAAAGTAGAAGGCTCTAAAATATTTGTGAGGAGGTTGTAATATGTCAGGATTTGTTGTTACGTTAAGTATAGCGATTATTATTATTCTTTTTGTTATTTTGTTTTTTACTTTTATACCTGTTGGATTGTGGATAACAGCCTATTTTTCCGGAGTTAAGATAAGTATGGGAACTCTTATAGGAATGAAGTTGAGGAGAGTAGTGCCTTCCAGAATAGTAAATCCTCTTATAAAGGCTACAAAAGCAGGATTAAATTTGGGAGTTGATCAGTTAGAGGCTCATTATCTTGCAGGAGGTAATGTGAACACTTTAATAGATGCGTTAATAGCAGCAGAGAGGGCAAATATACCCCTTGGATTTGAAAGAGGGGCGGCAATAGACCTTGCGGGAAGGAATGTATTGGAAGCCGTACAGGTAAGTGTAAATCCCAAGGTAATAGAAACTCCTCAAATCTCGGCGGTGGCTAAGGATGGAATAGAAGTAATGGTAAAAGCAAGAGTTACGGTTAGAGCTAATATTGAAAGGTTGGTAGGAGGAGCAGGTGAGGAGACGATAATTGCCAGGGTAGGAGAAGGAATAGTTACTACGGTTGGCAGTTCTGTTTCTCATAAAGATGTACTGGAAAATCCTGATAGCATATCTCAAACTGTTCTTGAGAAAGGGTTGGATTCAGGTACTGCTTTTGAGATACTTTCCATTGATATTGCAGATGTGGATATAGGAAGAAATATAGGTGCCAAGTTGCAGACAGATCAAGCTGAAGCAGACAAGAGAATAGCTCAGGCTAAGGCAGAAGAGAGAAGAGCAATGGCCGTTGCAAGAGAACAGGAAATGAAGGCCGAAGTTCAGTCAATGAAAGCAAAGGTAGTGGAATCGGAAGCGGAAGTACCTTTGGCTCTTGCCAATGCATTAAAAGAAGGCAAATTAGGTGTGATGGATTATTATAATATGAAAAATATATTGGCAGATACGGAAATGAGAAACGCCATATCAAAAATTCAAACGGAAGATAAACCTTCCAACGAATAGGATGTGAGCAAATGGGATTTGAAGCATTGATATTTGCATTTTTTATTTTTATAATTCCCGCATTGCTAAAGAGTTCACAGGAAAAGCAAAAAATCGATAGGGAAAGATTAGATCGTCAAAGAAGGAAAAGAATACCTAACCAGGTTTATAAGAAAGAAACTGATAATTATCAAAAAAGTGTGGAAAATGTGGAAGAGGAAGAAGAATTTCAAAGTAACGATATAGAAGAGTATACTCAAAGTACGGTTGAAATAGAGAAATCCGAAAATGCGGAAGTTATGCAACAGGAAGAGAAAAAACCTAAAATAGAAACAAAAACTGAAAAGTTAAGCAGGAGAAATTTTAAGGAAGATGTCATCCGGGGAATTATATTTTCGGAGATTTTATCTAAACCTAAAAGTTTGAGATAACAAAGAGCAGTCTTAGAAGAGAATCTGAATTCTCTTCTGAGGCTGCTCTTCTTTTGTGTAATACCTTTAAAAAATAGAGCATAAATTTTAGTATGGAGGAGGGTTTAAAAAAATGAAAGAAAAGATTAAAGATATGAAGCTTAACATGTCCGAAGCACTGGAACTACCGAAAGATATCGTCATGGATCTTCCCAAGATTACAGTTATAGGAAATATAGAATTATCCCTGTTAAATCATAAAGGGATAGTGGAATACACTCAAAACGTTATAAGGATTAATACAAACAGCGGAGTAGTTAAAATTACAGGAGAAGAATTGGTAATAAAGACTATATTGACAGAAGAAATAATAGTGACAGGATTAATTGACAATATAGAATTTTTAAGTTAGGGGTGCGGGCATGTTAGCTATTAAGATATGGAATTATTTAAGAGGATATGTTATTATTAGAATTGAAGGGTTGACATTAGAGAAGTTTCTGAACTTGGTCGCTCAAGAAAACATATATATTTGGGATATAAGAAGAATTGATTATACAATAGTAGAAGCGAAGGTAAGCATAGAAGGTTTTAAGTCCTTAAGAAATATTGTAAGAAAAGTGAAATGCAAAGTATATGCCTATGAAAAAAGAGGATTACCTTTTTTAATGGGTAAAATGAAAAAGAGGAAGATGCTGGGAATAGGATTTATAATATTTTTAGGAATTATATTTTTTTTAACCTCCTTTATATGGGAAATTGAAATTTTAGGGAATGAAAAAATTGATGACACGAAAATTAAAAATATACTTAAGGAAGAAAATATATATGAAGGGGTTTTAAGATATAAGATAGATGAGGATAACGCAAAGAATGTTCTTTTGGAAAAGATTAATACATTTTCTTTTGTTTCAATAGATATAGAAGGAACAAAGCTGATTGTTGAGGTGAAGGAACAAGATATTCCACCAGAAAACATAAGCGACGATACACCATGCAATATTGTGGCTGATAAGAAAGGAATAATAAAAAAGGTAATTGCAAAAAATGGCAAAAGCGTAGTCAAGGAAGGGGATGTGGTAAATAAGGGACAAATTTTAATAACAGGAATAATAAAAAATGATAGATTTGAAGGAGAAATGCTTGTTCATGCGGAAGGAGAAGTATATGCAGTTACACGGTATACTCATACCGTAGAAGAACCTATAGAAAAGTCAATTAAGGAAGAAACGGGCAATTCCTATGAACATAGAGAATATAAATTTGGCAAAAAGATAATTAAATTTGGCTCGGCTGATATTCCTTTTAAGGAATATATAGAAGAAGTGGAAGAAAACAATGTTTTTACTATAGAGCCTTTCAATTTTCCTATATCGATTATTACTCATAAATATAAGGAAGTAGAAATTAAAAAAGTCAAACAAAATGTAGATTCCTTAAAAGAATCCTGTCAAGTATTGGCTGTAAAGGAAATAAATAAAGTTTTGCCTGAGGATTCAAAAATAGTCTCAAAAGATGTAAAATATATTGAAAACGAGGATAAACTTACAACCATAGTCATAATAGAGGTAATGGAAAATATTGGTAAAAAACAAATTATAACTTACTAGGGAGGGTAAGATTTGAACAAAGAAATTGTTGAAAAGAGCTTGGCGATAGATAATAATTCTCTTATTCCAGAGTTGTTCGGAAAGTTTGATGAAAATATTAAAGTTATTGAAAAGGAATATAATGTAGAGATTTTATTAAGAGAAGGGCAACTGAAAATAATCGGAGAAAAAATTTCAGTTGATCTTACCGAAAAATTGCTGTTTAAATTAGTCGAGATGTTAAAAAAACAAGGAAAGATTTCCAATCAAGAGTTATCTTATGCCATGCAATTGGTATACGAAGGAAATGAAGATAAAATACAAGAATTGTTAGATGATATTATTTGTGTTACAGCTCAGGGCAAGAGTATAAGGCCTAAAACTTTAGGGCAGAAAAAATATATCGATTCTATAAGAAAAAATGATATTGTATTTGGCATAGGCCCGGCAGGTACGGGTAAAACATATTTGGCCATGGCAACAGCCGTTAATGCTTTTAAGAATGGGGAAGTTAACAGGATAGTCCTTACAAGGCCGGCGGTGGAAGCAGGAGAGAGCCTGGGATTTTTGCCGGGAGATTTACAGGAGAAAGTTGATCCTTATCTAAGGCCTATATATGATGCATTATTTGATATTCTGGGATTTGAAACATACGGTAAGTTTGTGGAAAAAGGCCTTATAGAAGTGGCACCTTTAGCTTATATGAGAGGAAGAACTCTTGATTCTGCTTATGTGATATTAGATGAAGCTCAGAATACTACAAATGAACAGATGAAGATGTTCTTAACAAGATTGGGATTTGGGTCAAAAGCGATAATCACGGGAGATATTACTCAGATAGATCTTCCAAAAGGGAAATCTTCCGGATTAAAGATAGCATCTAAGATACTGACCGACATTAAAGGATTGGAGTTTGTTTATCTCGGTAAAAATGATATTGTACGCCATCCTTTAGTTCAAAAAATTATATCTGCCTATGAAAAATTTGATAAGAGTGAGAACTAAGGTCAACAGGGAGGTATCCCAATGGAAAAGAAAAACATAAAAATTTCGATAAGAAATATATTTTGTAATACACTAAAGAGTAGTAAAATCACATATATTATATTGCTAATGGTATTTACTTTTCCAATGCTTTTAATAATTATAGGGAAAATAGAACCCCAAAAATTAAATATTTCTATAGGGGATGCAGCCCCTTATGATATTAGATCTCCTAAGGATGTTGTAGACGAGCTTACTACGGAAAGGCTGAAGAAGGAAGCTTCGGACAACGTAGAGCCCGTATACAGAGTCAATCCGTCAGTTCAGATGAAGATGAAAAGTGATATACAAGATTTTTTTAATATTATAAGGGATGTTAAGTCCTATGAGAATATAAGTGTAAGCAAGAAAGCAAATTTAGTGAAAGATCAAGGAAATATAGAATTGTCTCAGAGAGAATATTTAACAGCAGTCAGGATGGATAATAAGACATTAAATTCTTTGGAAAATAATATTTATGATATAATCAATCAGATAATGAGTCTTGGAGTAAAAGAAGATGCATTGGATTATGAAAAGCAAAATGTAATTGATGTATTTAAATCTTTGGATATGGGAACAGATGAGATGAATCTGGGGATAGCTATTGTAAATAACACAATGAAACCCAACAAATATTTGGATGCCGAAGAAACTCAGAAGGCAAAAGCTGAAGAGGCTGAAAAAATAGAGCCTATAGTAGTTAAAGAAGGGCAGATAATAGTCAGAAAAGGAGAAAAAGTAAGTCAAAATGCCTATAATGTAATTAAAGAAGCAGACCTTCTGAAAGAAGAAGGGAACTTCCAAGTTAGTACTATAATGGGAACTTTGCTTTTAATTCTTCTTATGGAAGGAATAATTGGCATATACCTTTATTATCTTGACAAAGATGTGTTGAATACTTCCAAGGGGTTTATTTTAATATTAATAATAATATTAACAGTAATAATCTCAATGGGAGTCAACAATATCTCCCCTTATATTATGCCGGTGGCCACTGCCGCTATGCTTATAGCAATAGTTATAAACTCCAGGTTGGCCTTAATAGTTAATTTGCTTCTTTCATTTCTTATCGGGTTAGTAATGGGGACTGATGAAAGCATAATGTTTATGTTTATGATTGGGGGAAGTGTGGGAGCATTCAGCGCCATGAAACCTGCTCAAAGATATAATATATTTTTAAGCGGATTGATAATAGGTGTAGTTAATATATTAGCAATTGTATCCTTTTCCTTGATTAAGAAAGTTGAAGTTATAGATATTATTATAAGATGCGGCTATGGGCTTTTAAATGGGATACTTTGCGCGATACTTACGATCGGAACTTTGCCCATATGGGAAAATGTATTTAAGATATTGACACCTCTTAAACTATTGGAACTTTTAAATTTAAATCAGCCTTTATTGAAAAGGCTTCTTATGGAAGCACCTGGGACTTATCATCATAGCATAGTGGTTGGCAATTTAAGCGAAGGGGCTGCGGAAGCTATAGGAGCAAATGGATTGTTAGCAAAAGTAGGAGCTTATTATCATGATGTGGGAAAACTTAAAAGGCCTTATTTTTTTAAGGAGAATCAAATAGGGATGGATAATCCCCATGATAAACTGAATCCCACATTGAGTACCATGATAATAACGAACCATACGAAGGACGGTCTTGCCTTAGCTGAAAAATATAATATTCCTAAGGAAATAAAGGATATTATACTTCAGCATCATGGAGATACTATAGTAGCATATTTTTATTATAAGGCATTAAAAGAAGGAGACCCTAAGAATGTAAAGGTTCAAGATTTTAGGTATAAGGGGCCAAAACCCCAGACTAAAGAAGCTGCCATTGTGATGCTGGCTGACTCCTGCGAGGCTGCCGTAAGATCCTTAAAGGAACCTAATAAAGGAAAAATTGAAGAGATGGTGAGAAATATAGTAAAAGGGAAATTAGATGATGGGCAGTTAAGAGAATGTGATTTGACATTTAAGGATCTAAACACGATTACTAATACTTTTTGTAACATACTTTTGGGAATTTTTCATGACAGGATAGAATATCCCGATATAAAATTAAAGGATATTAAAGGAGCGGAGTAAATGAAAGTATATATTGATAATAGACAAGATACTCAAGAAATTGATGAAAAAACAATAGATTTATTGAAAGATGTAATTGAAAAATGTTTAGTAGTAGAAGGCAGAGATTTAAATTATGAAATAAGCCTTTCTTTTGTGACTAATGAAGAAATCAAAAATTTAAACAAAGAGTATAGAAATGTGGATGCTGTTACTGATGTTCTTTCTTTTCCCATGGAAGAAGACAGCAACGGATTTTATACTCCTATGCTGGGGGATATAGTAATCTCCACAGACAGGGCATTCCAGCAATCCAAAGAGTACGGACATTCCTTTTCAAGAGAAATATCATATTTAACAGCTCACAGCATGTTTCATCTTATGGGATATGATCATGAAACGGAAGAAGAGAAGAAGACTATGAGAGCTAAAGAAAAAGAAGTAATGAGATCCTTAGGGATATTTAAAGAAACCAAAGAAGAATAAGGTGGATATAATGAAATCAAAGAGTCTGATAAGTAGTTTTAATTATGCTGTTCAAGGTATCATCCATACTTTAAAAACCGAAAGAAATATGAGGATCCATTTTTCTATTGCAATTTTGGTACTATTTATAAGTTTATTTTTAAATATAAGCAGAATGGAAATGATTCTGCTGTTTTTTACCATAGCATTAGTTATAATATGTGAACTGATAAATACTGCCGTTGAAGCAACTGTGGATTTAATCACGAAGGAATATAATTGGCTGGCCAAAATAGCCAAAGATGTGGCTGCAGGTGCAGTGCTTATTTCAGCCATAAATTCCATAGTAGTGGGGTACCTTTTATTTTTTGACAGATTGAATCCTTATTCTCATAAATTGATTTTAAGAATTAAAAATTCTCCTGTACATCTTACTTTTATTGCTTTGGTAATCACAATAATTATAATTGTGGTGATAAAGACAAAGACAGAGACAGGTACGCCGTTTCAAGGAGGAAAAGTCAGCGGACATTCTGCTGTTTCCTTTTTATGCGCAACAGTGATTTCCTTTCTTGGAGATAACGTACTGATTTCCGCTTTGTCTTATTTCATGGCGGTTTTAGTGGGAGAAAGCAGAGTAGAGGGGAAAATACATAGTCCTTATGAAGTAATCTCAGGGGCAATATTGGGGATTTTTATAGGTATAATTATATTTCAAATCACATAAGGGGGATATTTTATGAAAAGAAATTGGTTAATAGCAGTAACGATAATCCTTTTGGTCTTTAATATGATAGGATGTGGCAAAGATGATCCGGAAATTGGGAAAAACAATAAGGATGAACAAACCGAAAAAGACGAATATGTTAAAAATGGAATACCGTCTCCCCTAAGCGGAATATATTCTTCTGAAGAAAAAGTTGACAGGAGACCTGTAGCGGTAATGTTTGACAATCATCCCGGCGCTAGGTGGCAGTCTGGATTGAAGGATGCGGAGATAGTATATGAGATGGTAGTTGAATATCCTTATACGAGATATATGGCAATATACTTGATTAATGATCCTGTTCTTTTAGGGCCTATAAGAAGTTCAAGACCTTGTTTTGTTACAACTCTTTTAGAATATGATCCTTTATATGTAAGGGTGGGAGGAAGTGAACAAGCAAAAAACGATATTAAAAATTTAAAAGTTGCAGATATAGATGGTCTTACAAGTTCTAATGAAGTTTTTTACAGATATTCTAAGACTAATAAAAAATCTCCTCACAATTTATATTCAAATATGGATATAATAAGAAAAACGGGAATAGAAAGAGGATATCGTGAAAAAGGAGATTTTGAAGGATTTAAATTTAATGAGAATGATACAGATTTAAATGGAAGGATTGCTAAAAATATTTTAATAAAATATAATAAGGATAACAGTACGAATTATGTATATGATGAAGGTGAAAAGAATTATATAAGATATAAAGACGGGAAACTTCATGTTGACGAATTTGACAACTCTCCTATTACTGCTAAGAATATTATTATACAAGAGGCTAAAACTAAAACTATAGATGATGCAGGGAGAGTTGAAATAGATTTAGTGGGAAACGGAAAGGGAATTTATATTACAAACGGGGAAACTGTTGATATTACTTGGTCTAAGAAAAACAGAAGTTCCAAAACTTATTTTTATGATGAAAAAGGCCAAGAACTTGTTTTAAATACTGGAGTTACATGGATACAAGTTGTTAATACCAATCCGGATATAACTATAGAATAGGAGTGATTTTTTGATAAAAGAGGAATTAATCAGGCTTGCATTTGAAGCTAAAAAAAATGCTTATGCTCCCTATTCTCATTTTCATGTCGGAGCTGCGGTTCTTACTGAGGACAATAAAATATACACCGGTTGTAATATAGAGTCTGCTTCATATACTCCTACCATATGTGCGGAAAGAACAGCAATATCAAAGGCTGTATCTGACGGTCAAAGGAAAATAAAGATAATAGCTATTGTGGGAGACGCGGGATTTACATATCCCTGTGGGGTATGCAGACAAGTTATTAAAGAGTTCGGAGAAGATGCTATTATTATAGTTGCCAAATCGGAGAAGGAGTACAAGGAATATTCACTGGAAGAACTCCTCCCCTATAGTTTTGGACCGGAAAATTTGTTTAATGATAAAAAGATGGAGTGATGAAATGTATAAATCAGGATTTGTAACAGTTATAGGAAGACCAAATGTCGGTAAGTCAACATTATTGAATACCATCTTGGGTGAAAAAGTATCTATTATTTCTGATAAGCCTCAAACAACAAGAAATAAAATTCAATGCGTTTATACTGAGGAAAACCTGCAGATTGTTTTTTTAGATACCCCGGGAATACACAATCCTAAAAATAAATTGGGAGAATATATGGTTAAGATGTCAAGGAGTACGTTAGAGGAAGTGGATATCATTACATTTATGGTTGATGATAGTAAATATATCGGCTCTCTTGATGATAAAATAATAAAGGATATAAAGGATATTTCTACTCCCAAAATTCTTCTTATAAACAAGATAGATAAAATTAATAAAGAAGAATTAGGGGATATAATCAATACTTATGATAAAATGGGCCTTTTTCAGGAAATAATTCCAATATCGGCTTCTGAAAATTTAAATGTTTCCTCATATCTGGATGCTGTTAAAAAATATTTAAAGGAAGGACCTCAATATTTTCCTGAGGATATGATTACGGATCAACCCGAAAGGCTTATAATTTCTGAACTGATCAGAGAAAAAGTTCTTTATTATTTAGATGAAGAAGTTCCTCATGGAATATTTGTAGCAGTTGATATGATTAATGAAAGAAAGGAAAAGAATTTGATTGATGTTTATGCTACGATATATTGTGAGAAGGAATCACATAAAGGAATAGTAATAGGGAAAAACGGAAGAAAATTGAAGGGTATAGGGAAATCTGCCAGAGAGGATATTGAAAAACTTTTGGGCAGCCAGATCAATCTTCAACTATGGGTAAAGGTAGAAAAGAATTGGCGGGATAAGGAAAATAAAATTAAATATTTTGGATATCAATAGTGTATAGGAAGTGAATAAATGTTTGTAAAATCCGAGGGCATAGTGCTGAAAGAAATCAGGTTCAGAGAAACAAGCAAGATAGTTACTATTTTTTCAAAAGAATACGGAAAAGTACATGGCATGGCCAAGGGAGCCTATAGGCCGAAAAATAATCTTATAAGTATTACTCAGCCTTTCTCCTATAGTGATTTTTCATTTTTTAAGGGAAAAAACTTTTATCATATAAATCAGGGAGATTTAAAAAATTCCTTTTATCCTTTAAGAGAAAATATATATAAGCTCTTTTACGGTTCATATATGTTGGAATTAGCAGATTCTTCAATAGTCGAGGATGAATCAAACGAAAAATTATTTCAGCTTCTTTTAAAAGGCTTGACTGTTCTTTCAGATTTGAAGGGAGATTATTTAAAGTTTATATTGGCTTATGAAATTAAATATATTTCTTTTTTGGGATATAAACCATATTTAGATAAATGTGTACTGTGTGGACAAAAATTGGAAGGAAGGGATATGATATTCAGTATAATTTCCGGCGGGATATTGTGCGGAAATTGTGTTTATGAGGATTTGAACGGTTTTCGTATTAATCTTTCCATGTTAAAGACTTTAAAATTGTTGTTGTACACCCCTCTTGACAAGCTAACGGATTTTAAAATTAACAAAGATATAATGTTTATTTTACATGATATTATGGTAAAATATATACTGTATAGTATTGAAAAAAATAGCTTTAATTCTCTAAATTTATTTAAATCTATTGAAAATAGAGGAGGAAATTAGATGGAAATTACCCTTGAAAAAATCGACTCTGTAGTGGAAAGAACAGGAGTAAGTTTTAAGGAAGCTAAGGAAGCATTGGAATTAAAAGATGGAAATGTAATAGAAGCTGTTATATATCTTGAAAGTAACAAAAAGACCATAGGAGAAGATGTGGCAAGTAAGGGAGAACAGATACTTGACAGGATAAAAGAAGTATTAAAAAAAGGAAATGTAATTAAAATAATTGTCAGGAAAGACGGGAATGTAATTATGAATATCCCCGTTACTGCCGGAGCAGTAGGAACTATTCTTTCGCCTCCTCTTGCAATCTTGGGGGTAAGTGTTGCTTTGCTTTCCAAGTGTACCTTTGAGATTATAAAAGAAGACGGAGAGATCGTAAATATAAATGAAGAAGTAGAAAAGAAAGTAGATAAGGTAAAAGATAATTTAAAAAATAACTGACCTTAGTTTTTTTATTGACAGATTAATGATTTTTTGCTAAATTATTAATCATAGAATATTTTATAAACTACAGGAGTACCTAATTATTTAATAGGTGCCTAATAGTTTACGAAAGGCACTTCTTAGTAATCTATTGTGGGTAAGAGTTATAGTAACATAGCCGAAAGCCTACTGCTTTAGCTGTGGATGAAGGCTTATTCTGCTTAGTATCAGAGTGCTGAAGTAACCTTTCGTCTCTAAAAGGGATGTAAAGGTTTTTTTTTGCTCTTTGTTATATGATGAAATTTAAATTTTAAGGAGGTAAACAAAATGTATTTTCAGGATTTAATACTGAAATTACTTGAATATTGGGGGGGAAGAGGTTGTCTTATTTCGCTGCCCTATGATGTAGAGAAGGGTGCGGGGACTATGAATCCGCGTACGTTTCTGAAATCTTTGGGGCCTGAACCTTGGAGAGCTGTGTATGCAGAGCCTTGCAGAAGGCCGGCAGATGCTAGGTATGGAGAAAATCCCAACAGAGTATATCAGCATCACCAATTACAAGTTATATTAAAGCCATCTCCCGAAAACGTTCAGGATTTATACCTGGACAGTTTAAAAGCCATGGGGATAGATGCTCTGAAACATGATATAAGATTTGTAGAAGATAATTGGGAAGCGCCTACTCTTGGAGCATGGGGGTTAGGATGGGAGGTGTGGCTTGATGGAATGGAAATTACTCAATTTACATATTTTCAACAGATAGGAAGCATAGATTGTGAATTGGAGTCCGCAGAATTAACCTATGGACTTGAAAGAATTGCTATGTATCTGCAGGATGTGGACAATATATTTGATATCAAATGGAATAAAGACATAAACTATGGAGATTTATTCAGGACTGCAGAATATGAACATTCTGTCTATAGTTTTGAATCCGGTGATGTGGATGCTTTGCTTAACCTATTCAATATATATGAAAAAGAAGCTACTAAAATATTGGAAGCGGGATTGGTTTTGCCAAGTTATGATTATGTATTGAAGTGTTCTCATGTTTTTAATATTCTTGATGCTCGGGGAGCTATAAGTGTTACCGAAAGAACTCATTATATGAGCAGAGTTAGAAATCTTGCCAATTCGGTGGCTTCTCAATATTTAAAACAGAGAAAAGAAATGGGCTTTCCTTTTCTAAATGAAGGAGGAAATTCAAATGAATAATAAATATCTATTGGAAATAGGAGTAGAAGAGCTGCCGGCAAGGTTTGTACAGATAGGATTAAATCAACTTAATGATGAAGTATTGAATATGCTTAAGAATAAGAAGATTGAATTTGAAAAAATTAGTCTTTATTCTACTCCAAGAAGACTATCTTTTGTATTGGAAGGATTAAAGGATAGGCAGGAAGATTCCGTTGAATTGATTAAGGGGCCTTCAAAGAAAATTTCTTTTGATGAGGAGGGAAAACCCACTAAAGCCTTTGAAGGATTTCTTAGAGGACATAAAGCCAAGATAGAGGACTCCTTTGTAAAAGAATACAATGGAGAAGAATACATGTATTTGAATAAAAAAAGTGAAGGCAGACCGGTAGAGGAAATACTTATTGAAACTATTCCAAATATAATAAGAGGAATAACTTTTCCCAAGTCCATGAAATGGGGAGGGAAAAATTTGAGATTTGCAAGACCTATAAGGTGGATTTTATCAATTTTTAATGATAATATTCTTTCCTTTGATTTAGAGGGAATTAAAGTTTCTAATATCACAAGAGGTCATAGATTCTTGGGAAGCAGTTCTATAGTTATCAATAACGTAGATGAATATGTTGACAAACTTAATGATAATTATGTAATAGTTGATAGAAATAAGAGAAAAGAGATTATAGAATATGGCTGTGAAAGATTAGCAAGAGAAAAAGGAGGCAATATCCTTCCGGATGAAGGACTGTTGGATGAGATTACCGACATAGTGGAATACCCTACTCCTCTGATAGGTAAAATAAAGGAAGAATATTTGAGATTACCAAGAGAAGTTATCGTCACTCCAATGAAGGACCATCAAAGATATTTTCCGGTGGTCGATGACAAAAAAAGATTGCTGCCTTATTTCATTACAGTGAGAAATGGAAATGAAGATTATATAGATGTGGTGGCAAAAGGTAATGAGAAAGTTCTTGGAGCCAGACTGGAAGATGCCAAATTCTTTTACCAAGAGGATGTAAAAAAACCTTTAGAAAGTTATGTAGGGGAATTAAAGGGAATAGTTTATCAAGAAAAACTGGGGAATTTATATGATAAAACCTTAAGGATACAGAAGTTAGCCGTAAAAATAGGGGATTATCTGGAAGTAGGAGATGAAACTCAGAAAAATATTGAAAGAGCAGGTTATCTTTCAAAAGCGGATTTGGTAACTAAAATGGTTGGAGAATTTACAGAGCTCCAGGGATTTATGGGAAAAGAATATGCCGCTTCTTCCGGGGAAAACGAGATTATAAGCCTGGCAATATACGAACAATATCTTCCGAGGTTTGCAGGAGACGAACTTCCCACTACTACAGCAGGAGCAGTTTTAAGTATTGCTGATAAACTTGATAATATATCAGGTTGTTTTGCTATAGGAGTTCAGCCCACAAGCTCGCAGGATCCTTACGGCCTGAGAAGACAAGCAATTGGGATTATAAACATTATTTTGGATAAAAAACTTAATTTATCTTTAAAGGAATTAATAGATTTTTCTCTTTATGTATATGTTGAGGAAAATGGATTGGCCTTTGATTATAAAAAAGTTAAAGATGAGATAATAGAATTTTTTAATGGAAGAATTAAAAATATGTTTATCGATATGGGAATTAGATATGATATAGTGGATGCAGTACTGGGCACAGGAATTGACGATGTGTATGATTTAAGAATTAGGGCAGATAAGTTGAATAACTGGATTAAGAAGGATAATTTTGAACAAATGCTATTTGCGTTTAACAGAATTTCTAACTTGGCTGAAAAAGCTGTATCTAAGGATGTAAAAAGAGATTTGTTTACAGATGAGGAAGAAATACAATTATTTGAAAAATTTAATAGCATTGAAGACAATGTTAAGAATTTCTTAAGAAAAAAAGAGTATGACAAAGCTTTGGAACAATTAAGTGTTTTGAGAGAGCCCATTGATAATTTCTTTGATCATACTATGGTTATGGTTGAAGATGAAAAAATAAGGAATAATAGATTGGGTCTGATAAAGCGTATTTCTGATACGATGCTTACTATATGTGATTTATCCAAGATTGTTTATAAATAAATTTCCAAATCGGAAATTTATTTATAAACAATGGGAAAATCGTAATTTATCTTAGTTTATATTTTCCGTAATGGATTTCAAAAAAGGCTACCTTAATTTATTAATATTTTAATAGAAGCCTTTTTTATATATATTAATGGGTGTGTATCTTGATGGGTGGTGGTTTATATCCAATTAAATGAAAGACAAGAAAAGATAATAGATATCGTGAAAACAAGTCAGCCAATAACTGGGGAGGCAATAGCAAAAAGATTAAAGCTTACAAGGTCTACTTTAAGACCTGATTTATCCATACTTACTATGTCAGGAATATTAGATGCACGCCCAAAAGTCGGGTATTTCTATACGGGGAAAACTGCGTTGAATTTTATATCTGAAAGAATAGAAAAGATCAAAGTATCGAAAGTGAAATCCGTTCCTGTGGTAGTTGATGAAAATACAAGTGTATATGATGCTATAGTTACTCTTATGGTTGAAGATGTTGGAACATTATTTGTTACTTCCGACGGATTTTTATCCGGGATAATATCAAGAAAGGATTTTTTAAAAAATGCAATAGGGGGAATTGATTTAAACAGGATACCTGTAGGAATGATAATGACTCGAATGCCTAATATCATAGTGACTTTTTCAAATGATAGCATATTGGAAGCGGCGTCAAATATAATAGAACATGAAATAGACTGTTTACCGGTGGTTGAAGAAGTGAGGACTGAAAAGGGAGAAAAGAAATTTAAGGTTGTGGGAAGAATATCTAAGACAACAATTACAAGGATTTTTGTTGAACTGGGAAAGGATATTTAGGAGGAAAATTAATGGAAAATAATATAGTTCTGTATGTCTTGTCAGATTCCGTAGGAGAGACGGCGGGGCAGGTGGCAAAGGCAAGTATAAGTCAATTTAGTCCGGTAAAATATGAAGTGAGAAGATTTCCATATATAAATGACGAGGATCAAATAAATGAAATAATTGATGAAGCGAAATCAGAAAAAAGTGTTATTATTTTTACTATTGTCATCGAAAGATTAAGAAAATTTGTAATGGAAAAATCGGCTGAAAATAATATTCCTGCAGTGGATCTGATGACCCCTGTTTTGGATTCTATTGAAGATGTATTGGGATACAATCCGAAAAGACAAGCGGGATTAATACGTAGGTTAGATGCAGAATATTTTAAAAAAGTAGAAGCAGTGGAATTTGCAGTCAGATATGATGATGGAAAAGATACCAGAGGAATTAAAAAAGCCGATATAGTACTGATTGGAATTTCGAGGACATCGAAGACTCCTTTAAGTATGTATTTGGCTCATAAAAATTTCAAAGTTGCAAATGTTCCTTTAGTTCCTGAAGTACCTCCACCTGATGAATTATTTGAGAAGGATCCAAGAAGAGTATTTGGACTTATTGCAAATCCGGAAAAATTGAATAAAATTCGCCAGGAAAGATTAAAGACTTTAGGCCTCAATAATAATGCCAATTACGCCAACCTTGAGAGAATAAAAGAAGAACTTGAATATTCTAAGAGGATAATGGGAATGATTCAATGTAAAGTAATAAATGTTTCCGATAAAGCAGTAGAAGAAACATCAGGCTTTATAATTGATATAATGAGAAAAAATTTTGGAGAAGAATTAGAGCAATGAAGTGCTGAAAAAATCAGCACTTCATTGTTTTTTTAAAAAAATTTACATTAAAATGGTATAAATAATAGAGGATTATGGATAATTATGTTGTATATATTTATATAATATAATCTTAAAAATATTTATAAATGAGGTATATAATTTTATGAATATTAGAATGGAAACAGAAAATATTGAAAAGAAAATATTATCTCAATATGCAACTCTTAGCATTAACACAAAAGGAAGAAAATATGAAGAAAAGAAATGTGAGATAAGAACGGATTTTCAAAGGGACAGGGATAGAATTATCCATTCGAAGTCTTTTAGAAGGCTTAAACATAAAACTCAAGTGTTTATAGCACCGGAAGGAGACCATTACAGGACAAGACTTACCCACACTTTAGAAGTTTCCCAAATATCGAGAACTCTTGCCAGAGCGTTAAGATTAAACGAAGATTTGACAGAAGCTATTGCATTGGGTCATGATTTAGGGCATACCCCTTTTGGTCATACAGGAGAGAAAGTGCTGAATTTTCTTCATCCTAAAGGATTTGAACATAACGTCCAAAGCCTCAGAGTGGTAGACTATCTGGAACATGAGGGAAAGAAAATAGGATTAAATTTAACTTTTGAAGTAAGAGATGGGATACTACATCATACGGGAGAAGAATTGCCTATGACTCTTGAAGGAAAGACGGTGAGGTTTGCCGATAGAATTGCTTATATAAATCATGATATTGACGATGCCATAAGGGGAAATATCATATCGGATGAAGATTTACCGAAAGATGTTATTGATGTTCTCGGTAAAACCCATGGAGAAAGAATAAATACTATGATTGTGGATATTATTAATAATAGCATTGGTAAAGATGAGATTTCTATGAGTAAGAATATAGGGGAAGCTACCGAAAAATTGAGAAATTTTATGTTTCAAAGGGTATATTTAAATAAAGATGCTAAATCTGAAGAGAATAAGGTAGAATATATAATTACTCAAATATATAGATATTATTTAAAACATTCGGAAGAACTTCCAGAAGATAAAATGGGAATATACCAGAATAGCCTAAATCCCATAGAGGACAGAGTATGTGATTATATTGCCGGAATGACTGATAAGTATATATTGAATGTGTTTTACAGTATTTTTATACCGAAACCTTGGGAAAAACTTTAAAAAAGAAGGAATATAAATCTTTATGTCGAATATAAATAAGGGTTTTTTGCTTTTCCACGAAAAATCGGAAAATTAGGGTGATAATTATGTCAGATTTCATAAATGAAAATATATTAGAAAAGATAAAAGAAAATAATGATATATTAGATGTGGTTTCTCAATATGTCCATCTAAAAGGGACAGGCTCTAATTATGTAGGACTCTGTCCCTTTCATAGCGAAAAGACTCCATCTTTTACAGTATCTCCATCTAAAGGAATCTTTCACTGTTTTGGGTGTGGGGAAGGGGGAGATGTAATCAGTTTTATAATGAAAATAGAAAATCTGTCTTTTGTTGAAGCGGTAAAATTCTTAGCTGACAAATCAGGAATTTATATTGAAGAAAAAGATAAACCAATGGAGAAGGAAAGGAATAGATTATTTCAAATAAATAGGGAATCTGCTTATTTCTTTTACAGAAATTTAATGAATAACACCGATGCCAGGAAATATTTATATAAAAGATCCATATCTGACACTACTATTAATTTATTTAAGTTAGGCTTTGCTCCTAAAAGCTGGGATAGTTTAGAGAAGTATTTAAAAAGCAAGGGGTATAAGGAATATGAAATTGAAAAATCGGGTTTAATAATTAAAAGAAAAGATAAATCAGGATACTATGATGAATTCAGAAATAGAATAATCTTTCCCATATATGACAGAAAAAATAGGATAATAGGCTTTGGAGGAAGAGTTATCGATGACAGTCAACCTAAATATTTAAATTCTCCGGATTCTTTAATATTTTCCAAAGGACATAATTTATTTGCAGCAAATCTGTTGGAGAAAAAATCACATAATGAAAGGATAGTATTGGTTGAAGGATATATGGATGTTGTTTCTTTATTCAATAAAGGAATTTTTTATGCTGTAGCAAGTTTAGGAACAGCCCTGACGAAAGATCAAGGAAAGCTATTATCTAAACTTGGGGATAATATATATATATGCTACGATGGAGATGAAGCAGGTCTTAAAGCAGCAGATAGGGCTATAGATATATTGAAGCAAGAAGATATAAAGGCAGAAGTAATTGTCCTTGCCGATGGAAAAGATCCAGATGACTACATTAAAAGTTATGGAAAGGAAAAATTTGAATCTTTGTTTGAAAATGCTTTGGACTATATTGAATATAAAATATTTTTTTATGAACGAAAATATAATTTAAATGATACCGAAGAAAAAATAGCTTTTACAAGGGATGTAGGAAAATTTTTAAAGGATGTAAAAAGTCCCATTGAATTGGATGCTTATATGGAAAAAATATCTCAAAGGACCGGTATATTAAAAGAAGCTATTAAAAAAGAAATTTTTGGATACAATTTAAATATTGAGAACAAATCAATTGTTAATAATAGGTATATTAATAAAAAATATAAAAATAATAAGGATAATATTGTTCCTGTTGTAAGTATGCTTCAACCAGCTCGTTTAGAAGCTGAGCGTACTATTGTCAAATTAATGGTTAATAATAGAAAGGTATATGAAAGAGTTAAGAATTTTTTAAAACCGGAAGATTTTGTTGATGAAGATTGCAAAAAATTAACTTTTTTCTTATTTGAAGTTTATGAAAAGGAAAAGGATATAAATACCAAAGAAATTATTAAAAAATTAGAAGGAAAAACGGATGTTCGTATAGAAAATATACAAAAGATAATTCATATGGACCCTAAGATTTTACCTGAAAACATGGGAACGATAGTTGAAGATTTAATTGAAACTATTGTTACTTCTAAATTAAAAATGAGAAGAAGTTATTTAATAGAAAGGATTAGTAAATTGGATTCTAAAAATGATAAAAAAGAAAATGATAAAGAGATAGTGAAAAAATTATGCAAAGAATTATTGGAATTGGACAGGGAATTGAAGCTACATCAATAGTTTTGTTGAAAGGAGGGAATTGCGATGAATCATTTAGAAAAGGAAGAAAACAAAAAAAATGGCTTGGAAGCTGTTAAAAAATTAGTAAGAAAAGGTAAAAAAAATGGGATGCTCACTTATAAGGAAATAATGGATAGTTTAGAAGATATAGATATAGATACGGAGCAAATTGATGAGATATATCAAAGATTAGAAGATATGGGGATAGATATAGTCGGCGATAAAGAAGCAGATTTGCTCTTAGAAAAGGATGATGTAGGAGAAGATGCTGAAGAACTGAAAGAAGAAGATTTATCCCTTCCCAAAGGAGTTAGCGTAGATGACCCTGTGAGAATGTATTTAAAAGAAATAGGTAAAATTCCTCTTTTGACTGCGGAGGAGGAAATAGATTATGCTAAGAGAATGGCAGAAGGAGATGAAGAAGCTAAGAAAAGGCTGGCAGAAGCTAATTTGAGGCTTGTAGTAAGTATAGCCAAGAGATATGTAGGAAGAGGAATGTTGTTCCTTGATTTGATACAAGAAGGCAATCTGGGCTTAATGAAGGCAGTTGAAAAATTTGATTATAGAAAGGGATTTAAATTCAGTACCTATGCGACCTGGTGGATTCGTCAAGCTATAACACGTGCTATTGCCGACCAGGCAAGGACTATCAGGATACCTGTTCATATGGTAGAAACCATAAATAAACTGGTAAGAGTTTCAAGACAGTTGGTTCAGGAATTGGGGAGAGATCCTCTTCCAGAGGAAGTAGCCAAAGAAATGAATATGGATGTGGAAAAGGTAAGAGAAATTATGAAAATTGCTCAAGAACCTGTTTCATTGGAAACTCCTATAGGGGAAGAGGAAGATAGCCATTTAGGCGATTTTATACCGGATGATGAAGCACAAGCACCAGCCGAAGCGGCTACTTATACTCTTTTAAGAGAACAATTGGTAGATGTTTTGGATACTTTGACGCCGAGAGAGCAAAAAGTCTTAAGATTGAGATTTGGGTTAGATGATGGAAGAGCAAGGACTTTAGAAGAAGTGGGAAAAGAATTTGACGTTACAAGAGAGAGAATAAGACAAATTGAAGCCAAAGCTTTAAGAAAATTAAGACATCCCAGCAGAAGCAAAAAATTGAAGGATTTTTTGGAATAATTGAAGATTCGCTATAGCGAATCTTTAATTTTATAACTAGTGAAAGGAGAAAAATATGAAATTATCCCCAAGACTTACTACTATATTAAACTTTGTTCCCCATAATTCAATAGTAGGGGATATAGGCACGGATCATGGATATATACCTGTGTATTTGATTTATAACAGAATAAGTAAGAAGGTGATAGCTACAGATATAAGTAAGGATTCCCTTGATAAGGCCAAAGATTATTCAAAGAAATGCGGACTCGAAAAGGATATTGAGACCAGGGTAGGAGATGGGCTGGAAATATTAAAACCCTTTGAAGTTGATACTTTAATAATAGCAGGTATGGGAGGGCTTCTTATAAATGAGATATTGGATAAGGGAAAGAAGATAACGGATAGTGTAATAAATTTTATATTTCAACCTATGGGTGCTTCTGATGAACTGAGAAAGTATCTGATCAATAACAATTTTAAGATAATAGATGAAAGATTGGCAAGAGAAGGAGATAAATATTACGAAATAATATTTGCGCAAAGAGGCAAATCTTATATTAGCAAAGATATATATTATGAAATAGGAGAAAAGCTTTTTATAAATAAGGATCCCTTGTTAAAAGAATTTATAATAAAAAAAATAGAAGAATATGAAAAGATAATTAAATACTTGAATTTAGGGTCCTCTGAAAAAAGTCGGGAAAGGGAAAAATTTCTTCAAAATAAAATCGAAGATTATAAGGAAGTGATCAATTATTATGAAAGCTTATGAAATAATTAATCTGATGGATGAATGGGCGAAACCTTACTATATTGATAAATGGGACAATACCGGATTTCAAATCGGAGACGGGAATAAAGAAATAAAAAAAATAATTTTATCCTTGAATATAGATGATGTTCTTTTGGAAAAGGCTCAGAGTGCAGGGGCAGACATGATAATAACTCACCATCCGATTATTTTTAAGCCTATAAATAATATAATTTCTTCAGATTATAAAGGAAGATTAATAATGAATATAATTAAATCAGATATAGTTGTATATAATGCTCATTCAAATTTGGATATTTGTAAAAACGGAGTAAATGATAGACTGGCAGGTATTCTTAACTTAAAAAATTCTGAGGTGCTGTCTTCTTTATATCAAGAAAAATTTTATAAATTAGTTGTATTTGTCCCCGAAGGGTGTGAGGAAAAAATAAGGGATGTCTTAGGAAAGGCAGGAGCAGGATGGATAGGGAATTATAGTAATTGCACTTATAATATTGACGGTATGGGAACTTTTTTACCCTTAGAAAATACTCATCCCTTTATAGGTCAGAAAAATGTTTTGGAAAGGGTTAAGGAAAAAAGAATAGAGACAATAGTAAGGGAAAGAGAAGCTGACAGGATAATTGAAGAGATGATTAAAGCACACCCCTATGAGGAAGTTGCTTATGATTTGTATCCTTTAGAAAACAAGGGAGCGGATTATGGTTATGGAAGAGTAGGAGATATAGAAGAGATATCAATGAAGGCGTTAATTGAAGAAATTAAAAGAAAACTGACTGTGAAAAATATCAGAGTATATGGAGGTGAAAATAAGAAAATAAATAGAATTGCAGTATGCGGAGGAAGTGGAGGAGATTTTATCTATGATGCCTATAGAAAAAATGCACAGGTTTATATAACGGGAGATATTAAATATCATGAAGCACAGCTGGCAAAAGAATTGGGATTGATTTTAATAGATAGTAATCATTATGATACTGAAAAAATAATACTCCCCGTTATAAAAGAATATATTTTAGAACATACAAATGAAAAAATAGAAGTTGATATTAGTGATATTAACAGTTATGGTTTTCAAGAGTATTAAATATGGAGGTGAAATGTATGAAACAAATTGAATTTTTGTGGGAATTACAACAGCATGAACATAAATTTAACTCCATAAAGAAGAAATTGGAGGATTTAGCGAGAAAAGGCCATATTAATAATATAATAATTGAACTAAAGGGTATAGAATCAAGCTTAAAGGAAAAGAAAATTACCATATTTGAAAATGAAAAAAGAATTAATAAGAGCAATAATCAGTTAAAAGAGCTGACTTTTAATCAAGATGAAATTGAGAAAAATTTGTATAACGGAACTATTACCGATTTAAAGCAACTTCATTATATGGATATGGAAAGCAAAAGAATAAGGGAAGAAATTAATAAATTGGAAACGGATACTTTGGAAATGATGGAAGCCATCGAAGAATTTAAGCAAGATATAAAGAATATGGAGGACCAATATGCGTCAGTTAAAAAAGACTTTGAAGAAAAGGTTAAGGAATATAATGCTGCAACTGATCAACTAAGAAAAGAAGCTAAGGAAGAAATGGATATTATATATAACATAACATCAAAAATTGAAAAAAATATTTATGATCAATATGCTTTGATAAAGAAAAATAAAAAGTATGCAGTAGCAAAGGTTTCAAAAAATGAATGTAGCGGATGTCATATGATAATCCCCTTTTATATATTGGAAGAACTTAAAGGTGAAATAAACATAGTTTGCTGTGAAAATTGTGGGAGAATACTGTATTATAACGGAATTAACGAGGATATATAAAGAATAAAAAATAAAAATTTCCATATATTATATTTGCATTAAGCATGATTTTGTGCTATAGTGTTAATGCTAATAAATTAAATAATTTGAGTAAGTCAGATAGTCGCGTGTAATTTACATGAGGAAAGTCCGAGCTCCTTAGGGCAGGATGCTGGGCAATACCCAGTGGGGGTGACCCCAAGGAAAGTGCAACAGAAATATACCGCCAGAGCCCTTTTTCGGCAACCATACTGAATTTGTGGTGAGAGCAGTGAAATGTGAGACTGACTGGCAAGGATGGAAAGGCGAGTTAAAAGCTTCACCAGCAATTAGGCGACTAATTGGCTCTGTAAACCCCATCTGGAGCAAGACCAAGTTAAGGATAAATAGAGCAGTGGCCCGCTGCTTTCCTAATGGTAGGTCGCAAGAACCTATTGGCAACAATAGGTCATAGATAGATGGCTATCTAATACAGAACTCGGCTTACAGACTTACTCGAATTATAAAACACAACACAAGGGGACGGTTCTCTTGTGCTATTTTTTTGTTGTATAACACAAAGGGACTATTCTTTTTGTTTGATTCTAAGTATTTTTTTATGCTGCTCCATTGAAGTCCAAAGTGATTAGAGAGCTAAATAGACATGATAATTCCGGTACTGCTTATAATTCTCATCTATCTTAGCGTGCAATCATTTTCATATGGAATACGGAATAGATCATCTTTATTAAATATTGTCAAACCGTCTCTCTTATATAATGAATTGTATTTATATTCCCTTGCTGAATTTATTATATTCTTCATATATTCCAGTCTTCTTCCTATGAATCCATTAATTTATTTAAAACATATTATTCTATTAAAACTAATCCATAGCAGTTTTTTTCACCTTCTCTATCTTTTAAAACACCAATCGGAAAGCCGTTCATCTTTACGGTTTCATATACATCTATGCCACAGGATTCCATTGAAGGTCTTGCTTCTGAAGGATGCTTACATTTTTCCATATTACATTTTTCACATAGTTGACAAGGACCTGCGCCGAATCCCAAAGCCTTGTAATATCCCGACAAGAAAAATTTTTTTTCTAATTCCACTATAATTTTGGCTGTGGAAGAGAGGTCAGATTTACATTGAACGAGTATTGCCCAATCATAACAATCGACTATTTCTTGCATTTTCTTATAGGTTGGAGTATTTGGGGGACAACAGAGATTTGAATTGTAATTACTGCAGCCGTATTTACATTTCATTATGGTCCATGGAGCAGTTTTTATGGTATTTGTATTAATTACCTTTGCATCATAGGCCCCCAGTTCTTTTGCATCTTCAATATATCGAAATAAGTTTATTCCCATATAACATGCCTCCTAAAATAAAATAACTACTATCATATTAACATACTAATATTTAACCATGCAAGAAGGGTGTAAAGACAATCTATATTGATACATATCAGGAATTGTGTTATTATTTATATGCTAATAAACTGAAATCATAATAGACGTAAGGAGTTGTAATTATGTTGAATTTGTTTTCCAGAACGGAAATGCTTATAGGAACGGAAGGAATAAAAACACTTAAAAATAGTAAAGTAGCTGTGTTTGGTATAGGAGGAGTCGGTTCCTATACGGTGGAAGCTCTTGCACGATGCGGAGTTGGTAATTTAGTACTTATTGATGACGATGATATTTGTTTAACCAATATAAACAGGCAAATTCATGCAACTATAAAGACGGTAGGAAAAGCAAAAGTAGAAGTTATGAAGGAAAGGGTTCAGGATATAAACCCTAAAGCCAATGTTACGGTTTATAAGGAACTGTATAATAAAGATAGCAGTGAAAAACTTCTTAAAGAGGATTATTCCTATGTAGTAGATGCTGTAGATATGGTTTCGTCAAAATTGGATTTGATTGAAAACTGTAAAAAAAAGGGTATAAATATAATAAGCTGTATGGGAGTAGGAAACAAATTAAATCCTACAATGTTAGAGGTCAGTGATATTTATAGTACTTCGATATGTCCTTTGGCAAAAGTAATGAGGCGAGAACTTAGAAGAAGAAATATCGAAAGCTTAAAGGTGGTTTATTCTAAAGAAATTCCTTTAGTTCCCAGAAATGAGGGGGGAAATTGTAAAACGGAATGTATATGTCCCAATAAGAAAAGAACTTGTGCAGCAAGAAGACAAATTCCTGGGAGCATATCTTTTGTTCCGTCGGTAGCAGGACTGATTATTGCTTCCGAAGTGGTAAAAGATATTTTGGGAATAATAAAAGAAGATTAAACAAACTTTATATATAGTGGCAGGGGTGATTTTTTGAATAATAAGGATGAGAATAGAAAGAAATTTGTTTTTAAAGAAATTATAGAAGGTCCTAAGGGGAAACTTTTAAAAGGTTTATTTGCTGTGACAATATTGGTGGTATTGATATATGAACTTAAGGGAGAAATAAGAAAAATAAATTTTCTTCAAACTCTTAAAATATTAAGGAACCTTGATGATTCGGCGATAATATTAATTTTTTTGTCCGGTGTGGGAGCTATTTGTTTTACGACTTTATACGATTTTATGGTAAATAAATATTTTTCCTTAGGAATAAATTTTAAGAAGATGTTTGAAATAAGTTGGATTTCCAATTCAATAAATTTGTTCATAGGGATGGGCGGATTACCGGGAATGAGCGTAAGAAGCGTATTATATAAAAAAGAAGGTATAGAAACAAAGAAAATTATAAAGTCAAATGCTTATATCCTTATATCTAACATAACGGGACTTTCAGTGTTGATTCTTCCGGGAATTTTCAAAGTTTATGATTTTTCTCAATTTTTAGAGGGAAGAAAGTGGTATTTTTTAATTTTATTAGCCTTTGTAATGTACATACCTTTATATTTTTTTATCGATAAAATTCCTTTTTTAAAGAAAAAAATATTTGAAGATAACGAACCAGTTTCAAATAAATTTAAATTTCTTATGATATGTTCTTCCGTAGTAGATTGGATAGCAGCCACAGTTTTTTTCTGCGGAATTAATATGTATTTTTCAAGAAATATTTCTATGATGAAGATAGTTCCTTTGTATTTAATCGGAATAACCGTAGGACTTATCAGTTTCTTGCCAAGCGGAGTCGGAACATTTGATTTAACGGTACTTGCCGGATTAAAACAGATTGGAGCAAGTCCTGAAAATGCCTTGGCAGCAATATTATTATATAGACTATTTTATTATGTATTGCCCTGGGCTTTTTCCACTTTAGTATTTATAACAAGGATTGTTCCAAATAAAAGAAAGGATAAGAAGAATGGAACAAAAAAAATTGGAGGAGATCTTGGAGTAAAAGCTTTATCGGGTATGGTTATTTTTTCAGGTATGGTTTTGATATTATCTGCGGCAACTCCCGCAGTAATGACCCGATTTAAAATAGTCAGAAGTTTTCTGTCTATGCATGTTCTCAGATTTTCTAAAGAAACATCCGTAACCATCGGCATTATACTTTTAGTACTTTCCAGGGGAATAAAGGATAAAGTGAAAATTTCATATAATCTTACCCTTTCTTTTTTGATATTAGGAGCATTGATGACTTTCATAAAGGGGTTGGATTATGAAGAGGCTACAATATTGATTGTCATAACTGTAATGCTTTATTTGTCCAGAGATTGTTTTTACAGAGAAACTGCTCCGGTAAAATTTAAAGAAGTTCTTGGCTTATTTATCGGAACTGTGGTTGTGAGTTTTATATACGTATTTATAGCCTATTCTTTCCATAGACATCTTCCTTTTATTCATAGAGTATATAAATTCAGAATACTTTTTGAAACAGCAGTCATTCTTTCTGTAGCATGGGTTATATTGGGAATTTATTTACTGACCAGAGTTAAAAGAAGAAAGTTTTATTACCCTACAGAAGAAGACCTGGATAATTTAAAAGAATTTTTAAAAAATCATAAAGGAAATATAATGACTCATTTATTGTTTTTAAAGGATAAATATTTTTATTATACAACAGATAGGGAGATGCTTATACCATTTGCCGCGGCTAAAGATAAGCTGGTAGTGTTGGGAGAACCTATAGGTAATCAGGATAAACTGAAAGAATCCATAGTGGAATTCCGAAAATTTGCGGATACTTACAAATTAGTTCCTACTTTTTATGAAATATCCGATAGAAATTATTCCGTTTATCATGATTTAGGATATGAGTTTTTTAAACTTGGAGAAGAAGCGACTATCGATTTAATTAGCTTCAATCTCTCAGGAAAGAAGAAAAAGGATTTAAGAATTGCTAAAAATAAGGTGGAAAACGGAGAACTGGATTTTCAAGTGATCTATCCTCCATTTTCCCAGGACTTTGTTGAAGAACTAAAAGAAGTATCGGATGAATGGCTTGGCCGTAGAAAAGAGAGAGGGTTTTCTGTGGGATGGTTTGATGAAGAATATTTAAACCGTACTCCTATAAGTATTATAAAACGTGAGGGAAAGATTATAGCTTTTGCTAATATTATGCCTCTTTATGATGATGAGACTATATCCATTGATTTAATGAGATCTAAAAATGATATTCCCTCGGGAACCATGGATGCTTTATTTATATATCTTTTTCAATGGGCTAAAGATAATAATTATAAGAAGTTTAATTTGGGAATGGCTCCATTGTCCGGAGTAGGCACGAATGTATATTCCTTTAATGAGGAAAAACTGGTAGGGCTTCTTTATCAGCATGGAAAGAAATTTTATTCTTTTGAGGGATTAAGAAAATATAAAGAAAAATTTCAGCCAAATTGGGAAAATAGGTATTTAGCTTATCCTAAGGAATTAAATATTACAATATTTCTTCTTGAGCTTGTAAAGTTAACTTCATATGTAAATAAAAATAGAACCAAATAGATAATTTTGCATAATATATATTATGTATTTTTCTTGATATCTTTAAGATTTTGTAATATAATATTTTTAATAAACAAAAATTAAGGATGTGATGCTAATGCAAGGGAAAAGGAATTATCTTTGGATTTTAGTATTAATCGGTATGATTTCTATTTCCAGTTTGGCTGACACAGGGATTTTTGTAAAGGACTTTTTTACGAATGATAATAAAAATAATCCTTTATTTGCTGAGGCTGAAGAAGTAGAAATTAAAGAGGAAAATGAAAGTACATATATAATTGAAAAGAATTCTATAGGTTATGAAATTCCAAGAGAATATATCCTTAAGGTTCCTGTAAATAAAAATTACATAGTTATTGATAATAGTATAAATATAGTGGACAAACCTGACATTAACGGAAAAGTGTTAGTTTCTTTGAAAAAAGGAGATATTGCATATCTTGAAAGAATATCTGGAGATTTTGGATATTTCAGCCTTAATAGCGGTACAAAAGGATTTGCTTTATTAAAAGGGTTTGAATTGTATAATAATGAACAAAAAGCAGATGCCTTATTGGGGATTTCAAAGGTTTCAACAGTGCTAAAGAGCAATAACGTTTATTATGTTCTTGCAAAGGGCGAAGAAGTTTTACTAAGGAAAAACGGAGATAATAGTTTCGTTGTTGTTGATGAATATGGGAATGAATTTAAGGCTCCGGAAGGTTCCGTTGAAATTTCTCAAAAAGCAAATATTTCTTCCAGATCTATGATTTCAAGAAGGAGTTCAAGTTTAAGTAAAATCGTTTCCACTGCATATAGTTTGGTGGGCAGCCCTTATGCCTATTCAGGTACAGGTGAAAGAGGATATGATTGTTCGGGATTTACATATTCGGTATATAAGAAGAGTATAGGAATTGAACTGCCCAGGTCCTCAAGAGATCAGGTAAATATGGGATTATCTGTAAATAAAAGTGATTTGATTCCGGGGGATTTACTATTTTTTAATACTTCAGGAAGTGGTATATCTCATGTAGGATTGTATGTTGGTGACGGGAAGATGATCCATGCATCCAGTGGTGCAAAGAAGGTTCAAGTCACATCAATATCTGAAAGCTATTATGTCAAAAGATATATTTCTGCCAAAAGGATAATAACCAACTGATTTTAGTTATAGGTTATAAAAATTTTTTTAAATAGAGTCAATTATGACTCTATTTTTTATTTTTATACAAAATTAGTCTTTTTTCTTTGAAGGAAAAAAACTGTTTAATATAGAATAAACAAAAGAAAAATGAAAGTCTTGGGAGGGGAGATATTGTGCAGTTATTATTTGATTCCTTTAATGAATTTCTGATAATCAAATTTAAGGGAGAATTAGACCACCATAGCACGGAGGAAGCAAGAAAGATAATAGATGACCATTACTTTAAGGATAATAAAAAAAAGGTAATATTGGATTTAAGGGATGTGGTATTTATGGACAGTTCAGGAATAGGGCTGATAATGGGTAGATATAAATTATTTAAGGAAAGCGGAGGAGAAGTATTTATTGTCAGCTCTAATCCTTATCTGGACAGAATACTTCAGATGTCGGGGATCTTTAAGATAATGAAGATTTATTCGTCCATAGATAGTGCTATAGATAATAATTAGGGGAGTGAGAATATGGAAAGAAAAAACTTTATGAAATTAACTTTTCTTAGCAAATCTACTAATGAAGCTTTTGCGAGGGTATCCGTAGCTTCTTTTGTGGCTCAGTTGGATCCTACCCTTGAAGAGATTTCGGATATAAAAACGGCAGTATCGGAAGCTGTAACAAATGCCATAATACATGGATATGAGAACCAGGAAGGGATAGTTTCTATAGAGACCACTATAGAAGAAAATAAGATCGAAATAGTTGTTGAAGATTATGGGAAAGGAATTGAGGATGTAAAAAAAGCCATGGAACCTTTCTATACTTCAAAACCGGAGCTTGAAAGATCAGGCATGGGTTTTACGGTTATGGAAACATTTATGAATAGCCTGGAAGTATATAGTGAAACCGGAAAGGGTACAAAAGTAATCATGACTAAAGTGCTCAATAATTCTATTAATAAGGAGTAGATATTATGGAAAAGGGTAATAAAGGGAATACTTTGCTTAGTCATGAAGAATCTGTTAATCTTATTAAACTGGCTCAAGCAGGAGATGAAGAAGCAAAATCCATCCTTATAGATAAAAATATTGGGCTTGTAAAGAGTGTATTAAGGGGGTTTACCAATAGAGGATATGATACGGAAGATTTATTTCAAATAGGATGTATCGGACTTCTAAAGGCCGTGAATAAATTTGATTTGTCTTATGATGTGAAGTTTTCAACTTATGCCGTACCAATGATAATAGGAGAAATAAAAAGATTTTTAAGAGATGACGGAATTATAAAGGTCAGTAGATCTTTAAAACAGATTTCCATGAGAGCAAGAATAGCCCAGGAAAAATTATCTAAAGTTTTAGGAAGAGAACCTACAATTCAGGAAATAGCCTGTGAAATTTCTGTAGATAAGGAAGAAATAGTAGAAGCTTTGGATTCTACATATCAACCGGAATATCTCAGTGATGTTATACATGAAAAAGATGGCTCACCTTTGTATTTAATTGACAGAATAAGTGACGATTCTGATGATGAAAAGGAACTAATAGATAAAATAGTATTGAAAGAAGCTCTTAGAGAATTAAAACCAAGAGACAGACAAATAATAATATTAAGGTACTTTAAAGACAAAACTCAGGTAGAAGTAGCTGAAATTTTGGGGATTTCTCAGGTGCAAGTATCGAGGATCGAAAAGAAGATATTAAACAATATGAGAGAGATGTTGGCTAAGGCATAATTTTATGCCTTATTTTTTTTGAATTAAAAAACAAATAATGCAAATAATAAATATTGAAACGGAGTGATGAAAATAATGAAAATAATCTCAAAAAAATTCATATTTATCCTTTTGATAATAATTTTTTCCTTATCTATATTAGGAATTACAATGTATAAGGCAAAGGATTCGGATAAGGGAACTCCTAAAAAAGCTACTTTTGTTAAAAGTGAGGAATATATTTATGGATAAGGAACAGGCATTTATAAAGCTGGAATCAAAATGTACTGTCGATTTAAATACCCATGTTTATTTAAGAGATGTAGCAGAAGTATATTGTAAAAATGCCAGTATCCAAAAATATCTGGAAGGATTAAAAATTTATGATGGAAGAGACAGAGAGGTTTCTGATAGTGTTTCCGCAATTGATATAACTAAAAAGATTATGGAAGGGAAAGATAATATAGATGTAGTTATGTTAGGAGAACCGGATGTGCTGATTAAAATTATAAACAGCAAGACAAATGTCCTGTTAGATTATATAAAAGTCACCATGTTATGTATAATACTTTTTTTAGGAACTGCTTTTACTATAATTAATTTTCAAGAAGACGTTAACATGGATGAAACAATGGAGAAAATATATTATTTTTTAACGGGAAATCATAATGAAAGTCCTCTTATGCTGTTAATTCCCTATTCTTTAGGTACAGGATTAGGAATGGCGGTTTTTTTTAGCAGGATAATCAGCCACAGTAAGAGAAAAAAAGATGAACCGGGGGCCATGGAAGTGGAAATGCATCTGTATGAAAAAGATATAGATGACTATGTTTTAGAAGATATAAAAAATAAAAAGTAATTTAAACTGATGGGGGAATATCGATGCAACTATGCTTACTAATTGTTGTAGGAATTTCTTCAGGTATTGTAGTGGGAGGTGCTTTTGCTGCATTACTCTCTTTGCTTAAGATTATACCGAGGTTTTGCCAACTATCCGGAACGGAAAAACACATAAAATTATATCAATTTATTTTAAGCGTATCTACCGGAATATTTAGTTTTATGTATTTTTTGGAAATTGATTTTAAGTTACATAAATATTCTATTGTCTTTTTTAGTGCTGTATTTGGTATTATATTTGGAATTGTATTGGGAATATTTGTAGGGGCTTTAGCCTCTGCTCTTGCCGAAACATTAAATGTAATTCCTGTTGCAACAAGAAAACTCAGGGTAAAAAATTATATGTTCTATATAATTACCTCAATGGTACTTGGAAAAATATTTGGTTCTTTGATATACTGGTTATTTTTAATATAAAAGGAGAGGAGAATTTTAAAATGGATAAATTAAATAAAAAGGAATATAAAAAATATGTAAAGGAAAAAGTACCGAAACCTACATATGCCAGAAACATATTTTGGGCTTTTATAGTAGGCGGATTAATATGTACATTGGGCCAGGTAATTACAAATTGGTTTTCTCATATGGGTGCTAGTGAGAAAATTGCAGGTTCGGCTACTTCCATAACCCTTATATTTTTGGGAGCTCTTCTTACAGGAATAGGAGTTTATGATAAGATAAGCAAAAAAGCTGGAGCCGGCGCAGCCGTTCCTATTACTGGATTTGCTAATTCTATAGTTGCTCCTGCAATGGAATTTAGAAGGGAGGGTTTAATTTTTGGTGTAGCGGCCAAGATGTTTATTATAGCCGGACCGGTACTTGTATATGGAATAGGAACTTCCGTTGTAGTGGGATTAATATATTTATTACTTACAAAGGGGTTGTAGAAATGGAAAACAAAAGAATGGGGAAACGCACAATCAAACTTGTCAATTCTCCTTCAATTATTAACACTGCTACTATAGTAGGACCTAAAGAAGGAGATGGTCCTTTAAGAGAATATTTTGACATAATATTGGAGGATGATTTGTGGGAACAGGAGTCCTGGGAGAAATGTGAAAAGAAGATGCAAGAGGAAGCAATCAGACTTGTGTTAACTAAAGCAAATCTTACCGAAAATGAAATAGACTATCTTTTTTCCGGTGATCTGTTAAACCAAATCATCTCATCTGCTTATGCTGCCAGACAGATTTCCATACCGTTTTTCGGACTTTATGGTGCATGTTCGACTATGTCCGAATCTTTAAGTTTAGGAGCAATGTTAATAGACGGAGGCTTTGCAAACAATATTATATGTTCTACATCAAGCCATTTTAGTACAGCTGAGAGGCAATATAGATTTCCGCTGGAATATGGATCTCAGAGGCCTTTCTCATCTCAATGGACCGTAACCGGTTGTGGCGCCAGCCTTCTTTCTTCTTCAGGAGAGGGTCCTTATATTAATTATGTTACAACGGGGAAAGTCATAGATCCAGGGATTAATGATGTCAACAATATGGGGGCGGCAATGGCTCCGGCGGCAGTAGACACAATCATGCAACATTTTAAGGATACCGGTTTTAATCCTGATGATTATGATATGATTCTTACCGGAGACCTGGGAGCAGTGGGAAAGAGCGTTTTATTGGATATTATGGATAGCCAAGGCTATGATTTATCAAAGGTATATGATGATTGCGGAATGAAAATATTTGATAATTTAAGACAGGATGTTCATGCCGGAGCCAGTGGATGTGGATGTTCAGCTTCTGTATTTAACGGATATATATATAGTGAATTGAAATCAAGAAACATAGATAAATTACTTCTTGTATCCACAGGGGCTCTTCATTCATCTACCAGTACTCTTCAGGGTGAAACTATCCCGGGAATTGCTCATGCCGTATCTATAAGTAATTTTAAGAATTAGGAGGTTAAATCAAATGGAATATATAAGAGCTTTTATTGTGGGGGGGCTTATATGCGTCGTAGGTCAAATCATATTAGATACAACACGGCTTACAACGGGACATATTCTCGTCATGTTTGTTACGTCGGGGGTAATTTTAACTGCAGTGGGTTTATATGAACCCTTAATGAAGTTTGGAGGAGCCGGTGCTTCTGTTCCTATTACCGGATTCGGTTACTCTTTATGTAAAGGAGTGATGGAAGGAGTGGACAAAAAAGGTTTTATTGGAGCTTTTACAGGAGGAACAGAGGCTACGGCAGGAGGAATAGCAGCCTCTATAATATTTGGGTATATTATGTCTATAATATTTACTCCCAAAACGAAAAGCTAAGGAAAATTAATTTTCCTTAGCTTTTTTTCTTAAGGAGATACATTATTTTGATCGGTATTGCCGTTATTGTTCCCATTATTGCCGTTATTATCATCATCATCCCAATTATTGTTATCGCCATTTCCATTCCCGTTGTTGTTTTCATTATTGCCGTTATTGTTGTTCTCATTGTCGTTATCATTACCGTTATTATCATCATTTCCATTATCATTATTGTCGTTTCCGTTATTAAACCAATCATTCAACCAATCATTTACACTGTTTTCCTGATTATGGACATCACATACTTCCGTCGGGGCAGTATATTTATAATCATTAGGAAGAATTCCACCGTGTTCCGCAGGTTTATACGGAGGATTTCTTTTTATGAAAACTCTTTTTTCTACATTTCCGGGAGGACAATATTTGTTAGCAATTTTATTTGTTACGGTATCAATGTCTAACTCTACGTGGACATCGCACTGCTCGGTAGGCACAGTCCCCTTTACGAAAATTTCACTGCGGACGGTACTGCCTCTTGGATCCCGGGCACATAAACTTGTAGGCAATTTTCCCGATTGGGTACATATTTGAGCGGTCACTATGCTATCAGGTTTTTCAAAATTCTTTTTTTCCAAGCCTTCGTGAACATCGGTCATTATTTTTTGCCACAATGTTGCTGCCATGGAACTTCCCTTTGTTAAAGTTATTTGAGGAGAATCATTTCCGATCCACACCCCCGCCACATAGTAGGGAGTAAAACCTACAAACCAAATATCAGCTTGGTTTTGAGTAGTACCGGTTTTGCCGGCAGTAGGCATATTAGGAATTTGTGCCCTTCCGGCTATTCCGTTAGTAACAGTTGTCCTCAATATATCAGACATTACGAACGCTACACCTTCTGATACTACCTTATTTCTTTGAGGAGTATTTTCTATAAGCACATTGCCATCCTTATCCAATATTTTAGTAAAAGATAGGGGCTTTGTATAAGTACCTCCGTCTGCAATAGCTCCATAAGCCGCGGTTAGCTCCAAGGGAGTAAGACCTTTCGTCATTCCGCCCAGCCCTAATGCTGATAAATTTTCATCATTATTTTTTTTATTTTCAGCACTTGAAACGAAACTGTCATTTTTAGGATCATCCGGGTTTATAATCCCCAATTTCGTTAAATATTCCATTGAAGTTTTTATTCCTATATCAGACAGTGTTTTTACAGAGTTTACGTTAATAGATTGTTCTACGGAAGCTCTTAAGGTAGTTATTCCTTTATATCCCTTATAGGAATTTCTAGGCCAAATATTCCCGTTATGATCATAATATGGAACATCATCGATAGGAGTAGCCGCAGTATAACCGTTATCTAAAGCAGGAAGATACACTGCAATTGGCTTAATGGAAGAACCGGGCTGTCTTCTGGAAGAAGTAGCTCTGTTTAACAATTTTGCTCCTTCGATATCCCTTCCGCCAACTAAAGCCTTTATTTCTCCTGTCCTATAATCCAATATAACCGTTGCGGATTGAGGCTGTACAACTCCATCGCTGCTTCTGAAAAAGTATTTTGAATTTATTAGAAGGTTTCCTTTTTCATCAATGGAATAAAAATCTTTATTTTCATTTAAAAATTCCTTTGAAATCAGAAATTCTTTATTGTCACCTTTAGTGAGACTTTTTTCAGGTACAGATAAAGCCCCAACATTATGAGTCACGAGATTTTTCTTTTCATTAATATTGTAATAATCAGAGATGGTGATGCTATTGTTGTAAACGGAGAACTTTTTATTATTTATTTTTAACCCTGTATCTCCTAATTCAAAAGTTCCTTTTTCAACTATTAAATCATAATTTTTATTAAATAAATTTTCTTGTTTATAATATATGATGTTATTATTTTCGCCTAAAATGTTTTTATTTTTATCGAGTTTCCAATCAATAAGTATGGGTGCTTTAGCACTTTTTACATTGAAAAGTTCTTCAGTAAAATTCTTATATATTTCCTCTAATTTATGCTGCATGTCGACATCCATAGTTGAATATATTCGTAATCCTCCGGTAAATAACTCATTCTCGGCGTCTTCCTTTGAATACCCTAATTCATTTACTAATGCATCGATTACCTGGGATTTTACATAATCAGTAAAATATGAAGAGATGCCGGTGATTTTTTTTCTTCCTGGCTTGAGCTCGGTTTTTATGTCCTCCTTTAATGCCTCTTGATATTCTTCTTCACTTATATAGCCTAATTCTTTCATTTTCATGAGGACAATTTTTTGCCTTTCAACTGCGTCTTCGTTATATACGGCAATATATTTCTCGCCTAAAATATCCAATTCTCCAACTTCGTATTGAGTTGAGCTGTCGAAATTTTCCGGCTTTACTGTTTTGTATGGGGGATATTTATAAGGGCTTTTAACTACTCCCGCAATTAATGCACATTGGGCAAGTGTCAGGTCTTCCACATTTTTTGAAAAATATGTTTGGGCAGCCCCCTGAGCACCGTAAGCTCCTTGGCCTAAATATATTCTATTTAAATAAGCCTCCAAGATTTGATCTTTTGTCAGTACTTTCTCAATTTGTAATGCTAAATATGCCTCTTTTATTTTTCTGTCCCATTTAACGTCATTATTTAAGTATAGGTTTCTTGCTAACTGCTGAGTTATAGTACTTGCACCTCTTACGATTGCTCCGGCTCTAATGTTATCTATCGTTGACTTGACAATACCCTTTGGATCTATTCCTATATGTGATCGAAATCTTTCATCTTCGATGGCAATAAAAGCATTTTGTAAATTTTTTGGTATTTTATCTAAATCCACAACAGTTCTATATTCTTGAGTTTGAATTTTTTCAATCTCATTTCCTTCAGGATCTAAAATAAAAGATGTTTGACTTAAAATTGAATCGATATTTGTAGGATCGATCTTTGGTGCGTCTTTTGCTATTGCTATAACTATACCTCCTACTGCGCCTATGGCAGAAACTATAAGTAAAAATAAAATTAATAAAAATATCTTAAGTTTTTTTCCTTTCTTTTTCTTTTTTTGTGTTCTTTTATTTTCAGCCACGTAAATACCTCCTTAATACGAAAAGGCATATATAATTAGGTTAATTATATCATAGAAATTAATTGTTGTTAATAAATAGTTATATAATGAAAATTTAATAAATACAAATAAAGTCTGATATGTTATATGCATATATTTATAGTGTAGAGGGGGAAAATATGTTGAGATATAATCCTTATTTCAGGAAAAAGCAATGGATACTTTGGCTCATAATAATAATAGGAATAATATTATATATTTTTAATTTCATTGATAAGAACATAAGACCTACGGTTCTTACGCTTTCGGAGATAAAAGCCCGGGCTATAACTACCGAAACTATAAATAAATCCGTTAAGAAAAAAATAGGTAAGGATATTAATTATAACGACCTAATATTTGTAAGGTATGGTACAGACGGAAAAGTTGCATTAATGCAGGCAAATACCATATTGATGAATAATATTGCGGCCGAAGTGGCTCTGGAAGTACAAAAAGAACTTACCGATATATCTGCTTCAAAGATAGAGGTACCATTAAAAAATGTTTTTGATACTCAAATTTTGAGGCTTCCAAGCATTAAGTTAACGATTGTACCTCAGGGGGCTGTTTCTGTGGATTTTGCCACGGAATTTAAGCAATCCGGGATAAACCAGACAAGACATAGAATTTATTTAGTTATAAATACGAGTATACGCATGATAGTACCGCTAATTTCCGATGACATTGAAATCACGACAAATATTCCTATAGCGGAAACCATAATAGTAGGAGATGTACCGGAACAGTATATAGAATTACCAAAAGAGGAAGATGCAATAGAAATAGTTGATTAGATAACTATTAAAAAACATGATATAATTAGTAAGAATACTTTTTGAAGAATGAAGGTGATAATTTTGGATATAGAAAATATTTACGAGAAGGAAAGAGTACTTATTGCAGGTATATATTTTGACAAGGAAGAAATTGGCATTAATAACTCTATGGATGAATTACAAGAATTAGTTGAAGAAGCAGGAGGAGAAGTAGTTTTAAGAGTTATTCAAAAAAAGGATCACATTGATTCGGCTTTTTTTGTTGGAAGAGGAAAAGTAGAAGAAATCAGAAATTATTGTGAGGATTTAAAAATAGATACTGTGGCTTTCAATGATGAACTTTCCGGTGCTCAAATAAAGAATTTGGAAGATGCCATCGACAGAAAAGTCATTGATAGAACAAATTTAATATTGGATATATTTGCCAGAAGGGCTGCAACTAAAGAGGGGAAACTTCAAGTTAAACTTGCCCAACTCCAATATATGCTGCCGAGACTTATAGGAATGAGAGATTATCTTTCCAGAGAAGGCGGAGGAATCGGGACAAGAGGCCCTGGAGAACAAAAACTTGAAACTGATAGAAGGCATGTTTTAAGGGAAATTACAAATATTGAAAAGCAATTGAAGAGTATTGAGAAAATAAGAGAAGTAAAAAGGAAAAAGAGACTTGCTTCTAATCTTCCTATAGTAGCTTTGGTGGGATATACAAATGCGGGAAAATCTACTTTACTTAATAAAATATTGGAGATAAGCGGTGAAAGTTCAGTTAAAGATGTATTTGCTTATGATATGTTGTTTGCCACTTTGGATGTTTCATATAGAAGAGCTAAATTGCCTAAAGGTCAATATTTTCTTATAACGGACACTGTTGGGTTTATAAATAAACTTCCGGTGAAATTGGTCGAAGCGTTTAAGGGGACCCTTGAAGAAATAAAATATGCGGATTTACTTCTTCATGTTGTAGATGTTTCGAATAGGGATGTAGACATTCAGATAAAAACCACTTATAATATACTTAAAGAGATGGGAGTAATTGATAAACCTATAATAACCGTATTGAACAAGATAGATAAGGTCGATATATATAATACTTATTACGATCAGAATATTGTTAAGGAAAAAGTATTTATCTCTGCAGAAAAGAAAATAAATTTAGGTATTCTTATGGACACTATAGAGAAGATGATTCCGCAAAAGTTTTTTTATGTTGCTTTGAAAATTCCTTATGACAAACAAAATCTATTATCCAATATATGTGAAAACTACAATACTGAAAATTTGAAATACGAAGAAGATGGAGTTTACTTAAATGTATCCCTAAATTCAATAGATTTTGAAAGGTATAAGGAATATATTCTGTTTTAAATAAATAGAATGAATTATTCATTCTATTTATTTAAAATATTAATTCATAATTATTATTGATATTTGGATTATTATTGGGTATTAATAATAATAAAGAAGGAATAAAAAAAGTGGAGGTGTTTTATTATGATAGTGAGAAACTGTGCAGGAGGAGTGGTTTTTCATGGACATAAGGTATTTATCCTCAAGAATGACAAAGATGAATGGGTACTTCCAAAAGGTAAAATTCGTAATGGTTTTCTTCCTACGGAAACTGCATTGGAACGTGTGGAATGTGAAAGCGGTATCGTTGATGCCGAGATTATTTCCACTGCAGGGGAAACCAATTACGAATTTTTTTCTTATTCGAGGCAACAACCGGTGTTTAATGTGATAATATGGTATATTATGGAGTGTAATGATGAGAAATTTATGATTAATAAAGAAGAGGGATTTACGGGAGGTGGATTTTTTGACATAGATGAAGCCGTTGAAAAAATTACCTATAGTCAGGATAAATCTTTGGTTAGACTGTCTTATAAAAAATATCTGAAATTAAAAGAATTCCCAATAGGCGATATAGAAAAAGAAGAGGTGCTTGTTTAGAATAGACATGGATATGAAAATTTATTAAAAAGGAAAAATCAATAAATAATTTCTGTTTAAAATATTTTATTGGCTTTTCCTTTTGTTCTTTGATAACATTGTTTTCGGAGATGATGAGAAAATGGAAGAACGATATAAAACTATACATAAAAAAGGAAAAGATGAAATTACAATAAATAAATCCAGATTTATCGGACATGTTTTGCCGATTTCTTCCGAAGAAGATGCTCTTGATTTTTTAAACGAGATAAAAAGTATCTATAAGGACGCTACTCATAATGTATATGGTTATGTATTTGGGGAAAATAATAATATACAAAGATACAGCGATGACGGAGAACCTCAGGGTACTGCAGGAATACCGATTTTAGAGGTAATAAAGAAGGAAGATTTAAGAAACGTGGCAGTAGTAGTGACAAGATATTTCGGAGGAATAAAACTTGGAGCCGGAGGACTTATAAGAGCATATACAAAAAGTGCTAAAATTGCTATCGAATCGGGAATAATCGTTGAAAAAGTACTTCATCGAAAATTAATAATAAAAATAGATTATAGCATATATGGCAAGGTTGAAAATTTTTTTTTAAGCAGGGGAATAATAATTTCAAATGTAATATTTAATGAAGCCGTTAATATAGAAGTATTTGTAAGTTTTTTTGAAAAGAGTTCTTTTATATCATCTGTTATTGATTTATGTAACGGAAGGGTGGAAATTGAAGAGTTGGGAGAGAAATATCTGTCCTTAAAGGACTGTAAAAAAATCGATTAGCATGATAGAAATCAGATACCAAGGGTATAAATAAAGTGAATATAATGGACTAAAGAAGGTGAAATGATGGAATATCCAAATATGCATAAAGATGAAATGCTCAATAAAAAAGTATGGGCGGTAATAGGTGCAAGTTCCAATAAAGAAAAATTTGGATACAAAATATTTAAAAAATTAGAAGAGAAAGGCTATGATGTCTATGGAATAAATCCCAATGTTGATAAAATCGATGGAAAGAAGATATATAAGACCGTAAAGGATTTGCCCGTAAAGCCTGATGTGGTGGATTTTGTAGTTTCTCCCCAGATTACAGAGGGGATGTTGGAGGATCTAAAAGATATGGGAATAGAAAACCTGTGGTTTCAACCGGGTTCATATAGGCAATCTACAGTGGAAAAAGGAGAAAAATTGGGATTTAAACTGGTTTACAACGATTGTGTATTACGAAGTTTACACTAATGGAAATGGAGCTTTCATACGGTTTACAAAAAAGCAATTAATATTATTGCTTTTTTGTTTTTGAAAAAAGTTCGTAAATCCCTATTATCAATAAGAATATGGAGAAGTATTTGCTTAAGGCTTTAGAATTGATTTTACCTGCAATAAAGGAGCCCAAAACCGCTCCTATAAGACCGTAGCCTATTATTTTTAATGATAATTTATATTTTATGTTTTTATTTTTTAAATGAGTGATCAAGGCCACGATAGCAACGGGTATAAACACTATTAAATTTATTCCTTGAGCTTCCTGCTGAGTCAACTCGGTAAAAATTAATAAAGAAGGGATAAGTATTACTCCGCCGCCTATTCCCATACCGCTGATTATTCCCGAAAACAACCCTATAATAAATAATTTCATTTTATCATCATCCTTATAGCTGCAAATATTATTAAAGAACCGAATATTTTTCTTAATATGTTAATTGGTATCTTATTTAATAATTTGGACCCTATAAAACTGCCTATAACTCCACCGAAAGCTACAAATAATGCTATATTTAAATGGATGGATTTATGTGTATAATAGATTATGGTACTTACTATACTTAAGGGAAGTATTACGGATATTGCGGTAGCATGAGCTTTATAGTCATCAACTCCGAGAAGAAAAACTAAAGCAGGAACTACTATGGTTCCTCCTCCTGAGCCGAATAAACCGTTTAAAAATCCAGAGATAAGACCTATAAGGAGAATTTTTAAGTTTACTTTTTTCACATTATTATGCCACCTATATAATTAATATTAATCACTATATACTTTTTCCTAAAAGAATTTAGTTATTCATGAAGATTAAATATCCAATTGATAAAAAATCCCATGCTATAAAAGCATGGGATTTTGAAGTATAGATTTGCATTACTTTGCAAGTTCGTAAATTGCATGGGCATATATTTTAGCATTAGCGACAAGGTCGTCTATTTCAATATATTCATTAGCCTGATGGTCAAGATCCGGTTTGCCTGGGAATATCGGACCGAATGCAACTATATTTGGCATCTCTTTAGCGTATGTTCCTCCGCCTATTGCAAGAAGGTCAGCCTTTTTCCCGGTTTGCTCTTCATATACCTTCTGCAATACCTTGATAAGCGGATGGCTTGCAGGAAAATAAAGAGGTTTTTGATGTGTCATGTTCTCAATATTTATTCCGGTACCTTCAAGTTTTTTATTAAAAGGATTTATTAGATCTTCAACCTTGTGCGTTACAGGATACCTTACATTAAGAGAGAGCTTTATCCTGTTACCCTTCATTTCAACGCATCCTACGTTAAACGTAAGCTTGCCCGACTCCTTGTCTTCAAGATAAACGCCAAATGATTTTCCGTCTGTTTCTTCCCCTACATATTTATTGAAGAAATCAATATAATCCTTTAGTTCGCAATTGCCAAGAGGAAGAGTAGCAAGAAAAGCGAACATACGCATTACCGCATTCTTTCCGCGTTCCGGAGAACTGCCATGAGCTGCAAAACCGTAAGATTTTACAACAATATCTTTTCCGCTAATTTCTGCTTTTATGTCAAATCCTGTCTTATTTGAGAAATCAACCGCAAGTTTTTTAAGCTCCTCAGCGCTGTCTCCGTCCATGATACATTCGCAATAAGCAGGAACCGCATTAGGTGCTGTACCGCCTTTAATTGATTTTATGTTATAACCCTTTTGGCATCCTTCCTTTAAATCTTTTACAACATCAAATATTGTTATGCCTTTTTCTGCATATATTATCGGGTATTCGGCATCAGGAGTAAAGCCAGAAACAGGGGCTTTTTCCTTCTTCATATAATACTCGACTTCTTTGCTTCCGGTTTCCTCGTTTGTGCCGAATATCACCCTTACTCTTTTTGAAAGGGGCATATTAAGGTCCTTTATTGCCTTGAGCCCGTAAAGTGCCGCCATTATAGGTCCCTTGTCATCCAGAGTTCCCCTTCCGTATATTTTTCCTTCATGTATTTCGGCGGCGTAAGGTGGATATTTCCATCCGTCTCCTTCCGGAACGACATCAAGATGTCCCAGTACAGCAACATAGTCGTCACCATGGCCATATTCTGCATATCCTATATAGCCGTCCATGTTTACTGTTTTGAATCCAAGCTCTTTTGAAATATCTAGTGCGCAATCAAGTACCTTTCTCGGACCTTCACCAAAAGGCATTCCATCTTTTGGCTCTTCTTGAACACTCTTAATTTTGACAACTTTTTCTACAGACTTAATAAGGCTGTCTTTAAGTTCGTCGACTTTTTTATTTAAATCCATCAAAAAACACCTCCCTGATTATTTTAACTCTTTTTTCATCCTGCTGGTATCTAAATTTTTATGAAGATATTGAAAATGATGTACATAGGTGTATATAATTGAACAAATGATAGATAATATTACACATGTGAAATTAAGATAGGCCAGAAAATGAGCCAATGAAAATTATAAAATTCTTTACTCAATAAATTGTATTTGATATAATAGAAATATTATTTAGGAATATATTTAACTGGGAGGGATTATGATGAAAAATGTAGAGCAGGTATGTGATGAAGTAGTAAAATGGTTAAGAAGTAAGGTAGAGCAGGCTAATAAAAAAGGGTTAATTTTTGGTTTAAGTGGAGGAGTGGATTCTTCTGTAGTAGCGGCTCTTTCCAAGAGAGCATTTCCTGAAAACACTTTAGGACTTATAATGCCCTGCCATAGCAATAAAGAAGATGAGAAGTATGCACATTTAATTGCTGAGAAACTTAATATCAATGTTAAGACAGTTGATTTAAGTAGTGTATATGATGAATTTATTTCAAAAATGGATTCGAAAACAGACAATAATTTGGCACAGGCCAATGTAAAGCCCAGATTGAGAATGATAACCCTGTACTATTTTGCCCAATTAAATAATTATCTTGTAGCAGGGTCAGGAAATAAAAGCGAAGCGACAGTAGGGTATTTTACAAAATATGGAGATGGAGGAGTTGACATAGCTCCGATAGGTTCTTTTGTAAAAAGAGAAGTAAGAGAAATGGCAAGATTTTTGGAAGTTCCGGAAGTAATAATTGCTAAGCCTCCTACAGCAGGTCTTTGGGAAAACCAGACTGATGAAAAGGAAATGGGGTTCAGCTATGATATTTTAGACGATTATATATTGTACGGAAAAGCTCCCGAAAATTTCAAGAACAGAATTGATGAGATGAATAAAAAAAGCGAGCATAAAAGAAAGAATCCCGAAGTTTTTACTTTAGACAATAAGTAATATTAAAATATATTGCAATATATTATTTTATGTGGCAGAATAGTAATGGGTATATTTAAAGGAGGTAGAAATAGTATGTCAGGTCATTCTAAATGGTCAAATATTAAGCACAGGAAAGGTAAGGAGGACGCAAGGAAGGGAAAAGTATTCACAAAATTAGCTCGAGCTATAACTGTGGCAGTAAAGGAAGGCGGCTCCGAACCGGAATATAACCCATTGTTAAAAGCTGCTATTGAAAAGGCTAAAATTGAAAATATGCCTAATGATAATATAGATAGATCAATAAAAAAGGCTGCTGGAGATCAAAATGAAAATTTATTTGAAACAATAAATTATGAAGGATATGGTCCTGCAGGAATAGCAGTATTAGTTTCTTGCCTTACTGATAATAGAAACAGAACAGCATCGGATGTAAGACATTCTTTTGACAAATTCGGAGGAAATTTAGGGCAGTCGGGATGTGTTTCTTTTATGTTCGATAAAAGGGGACTTGTTGTTATAAAAAGGGAAGACAATATTGATGAAGAGGAATTGATGCTTAAAGCCATTGATATGGGTGCAGTAGATTTTTCAAGCAATGATGAGGAATTCGAAATATTGACTAATCCTGAAGATTTTAATATTATAAGAGATAAATTGAAAGAAGATGGATATGATTTTGTTACGGCAGAGATATCTTATATTCCTCAGAATACAATAAAATTATCCGAAGAAAAAGATATTAAAAACATGGTAAAAATGATAGAATCCCTTGAAGATAACGATGATGTGCAGGAAGTTTATTACAATTGGGAAATACCTGATGATTTAGAAGTTGAATAATATATAAAAATTTATGTTACCATTTAACTTTTTATGAATAATATGAATAAGATGAAAAGTAATTCCTTATTGAATAAATATAATTTTAAAATCTAATAATACTATTAATAGAGCACTAAGAAAAGGAGAGTATTTATGGCAGAGAATGTAAATTTTGAAGAGATAAAAGAAAAATTTAAAAACGCATCTGTAGACGATAAAATTCATATTTATACTACAGTAAAAGGATTAAGTGTGGAACAGTATAAAGAACTGTTAAAGATGTTTCCCATAAAGTATATAGACAAATTAGAAAAAGCAATGTCATAAAGGGCCCTAATAGGGCCTTTACTTTTATTCAGTATCTTTTTTAAATATTGGATATAGGAGGGAAACTTTTATGAAAAAAAGAATTTGTTCAGCATTACTATTTATTTTTATGCCTTTATTCATACTTCTATTTAGTTTCCAGATAAATGTTTTTAATATTAAATATTTTCTTAAAGAATATGAAAAATATAATATTTCTCAGGAAACCCATATGAATATGGAAGAATTGGAAAAGACAACTGTTGCTCTGATGAAGTATTTGGCTGGGGTTACAAAAGAATTGAAATATTCTGAAAAGTACAGCAATAATGATATTATACATCTTAAAGATGTGAGGGTTTTATTTCAAAGGGGAATTTTTTTAGAAGGGCTATCTTTGTTTATATTATTATGGACAAGATATTTTTTACGTAAAAAAGACAAGAAGCTATTAAGAGATACGGTTAAGGTGTCTTCGGCTTTTTCCATTATACTTCTATTATTGTTGATAATATTATCCATTTATGATTTTAATAGGTATTTTACTTATTTTCATTTAATACTCTTTGATAATGATTATTGGCTTTTGGATCCTAAGACAGATTTATTGATTAGAATGTTTCCTGAATCATTTTTTATAGATATTTTCAGAAGAATTGGGATATTATTTATTGCAATTTTGTCAATAATACTGATATATGAAATAAAAAATGAGAGGGCGGGAGATTAATTGGATTTCGATAAAAAAGATATACTAAAAAAATATATAGAAGATTTGAAAAGAAAGAGATATATAAATAATTATTATATAGGCAAAATAAAAAAAGGAAAAAGTACAGAAGCAGATTTTTTGGATGGTTTCTTTTTAAGAATCATTATATTCATAGGAACGATAATCATTTTATATGCAGAAACGGGGTATTTTATTTTCAGCATTGTTGTTTCAGTCCAAATAACTATATTGTTTTCGTTGTTAATTTATAATTTCAAAAACAAGAAAATGAAAAAAAAGATTGCTCAAATAAATGAGGAACTGGTTAAAAAGAAGATATTGAAAGATATAAATAATTTAAGCAGCAATGAATTTAAGGAATATATAAAAGATATTTTAGAAGAATATTATAATACAACTTTTTTTGAATATAGTAACCATTTGGACTATTTATTTACTGTTGATAATGAAATATGGGGAGTTTCATGTTTTAAAAAAAGCCAGGACGATAGGATAGGATTAAAAGATATAAACGGTTTTATGGAGGAACTAAAAAAAACCGAGGCCAGTAGAGGATTAATAGTTACAAATTCATATTTTACCGAAGAATTAAAGGAAAGAGGATATATTCATATAAAGTTAGTTGATTTTGACGAAATCATTGAAATTATTAAAAAAATAGGCAAATTACCTAAAAAAGAGGAAATAGAAGAAATCATAGTGAACAAGAGAAAAGAGAAGTTATCCAAAAGGGTAAATATGAAAGAACAATTTTTTTCTAAACATAATATATTAAGATTTTTCTTTCTTGGGATAATTCTTATTCTGATGTCAAATCTAACAAGATATACAAAATACTATACCGTTGTTGGAGGAATATGTATAGCTTTAAGTATAATTTCAGGGAGCTACAATTTATATTTTTTTATTAAAAATCACGATTTTAATTTACAGAAATGACCTTTTGTTATATAATTAATTAAACAAAACAGAGTAGGTAAAAAGCGTAAAGTGTTAAGGGATGGGAAGTTGCCTTTAAACGAAAGACTATGTCTGCGGTTTTTTACTGCGTCCGCTGTTCCATTAAAGAGGAATTCCTTCTCTTTAGTGAAACAGGTTTCTGTTACTAAAGAAGGGGGAATATATATGAAGAAGGTACAGCCTTTTAGTACTAAGGCATTGGTTTCTGTTAGCCTTTTAACGGCTATGAGTATAATATTTACAAGATTTTTTTCTTTTATCATACCTATTGCAGGCCTTCCGGCATTGAGATTCGGCCTGGGAGAAGCACCTTTGATGATGGCAGGCATGGTATATGGTCCTGCTTTGGGAGGATTAGGTGGCTTAGCTGCAGATCTGATCGGGGTAGTTGTTAACCCTCAGGGAGCGTATTTTCCGGGGTTTACTTTAAGTTCAATGCTCTGGGGCATTTTACCGGGATTATTTTTTTATAAAAGAAATAATAAAAATATTAATATTAAAGGTGTTTTCATTGTAGTTTCAATAACTTATTTTATTGTTTCTATATGTTTAAACACCTACTGGCTTTCAATTATGTTTGGAAAAGGGTTTTTGGTATTGGTCCCGGGCAGACTTTTAAGCAGTGTTGTAGCTATACCTTTAGATTCTGTGATGGTTTCCACCTATCTTAAATATTCAAAAAAATATTATGCGGGATGGTGATGGAATGAGCAAGGTTTTAGCTTTAATGGGAAGTCCGAGAAAAAATAAAAATACAGACAGGGCATTAGAAGCTATGCTTACAGGTATGAGAGAAATAGGTCATGAAGTAAAAAAGATAAATATCATAGATAAAGACATTTCTCCTTGTGTGGGATGCGGATATTGTGAAAAAGAAGGGGAATGTGTTATAAAAGACGATATGGACGAAATATATGAGGGATTTGACAACAGTAATATTTTTGTTATTGCATCTCCTCTTTATTTTAATACGGTCAGCAGTTTTATGAAAAAAGTAATTGACAGATGTCAGAAAGTCTGGGCTTTCAAATGCAATCATAATGATACCAAGTATAAAGGCAAAGATAAAAAAATGGGTATATTTATAGGCGTGGGTGGTGCCGACTTTTATCATGATCAATTTTCCGCAATGGTGACTACTATGGATTTGGTGTTTAAAGTTATTGACGCTAAGTATATAGGAAACTATTTTATTTCCGGAACGGATAAGAAGAATGTTTCCGATAGAAGCGATGTAATGGATGAGCTTTACAACATAGGAAAAAATATAGATAGGCAGGAAAGTTTTTATCTCTACAGATGATACTGGGATTAAAATTTATATAATAAACCTCTTAATTTTAATGAGGTTTATTTTTTGTATATTTTTGTTCTTTTTAAATAAAATTAATTTATGATTGTTTGATTTTCAAATTTTAAAGGAATATAATTAATGTGTTAAATTGTTTATATTATTATTTTATGTAGAGTAGGGAGGAAAAGTTTATGAAAACAAAATTACCAATAGCTATGTCCAACAGGCATATACATCTAACGAAGGATGATTTGAACAAATTGTTCGGAGACGGATACGAATTGACGAAAAAGAAGAATTTGACTCAACCGGGACAATTTGCGGCGGAGGAAAAAGTCGATATTATAGGACCGAAGGGAACTTTAAGGGGAGTAAGAGTTCTTGGTCCTGTCAGAGCAATGACGCAGATTGAAATTTCCGTTTCGGATGCTTTTGTGTTGGGTGTTAAGCCAATGGTTAAAAACTCCGGAGATTTGGTCGGGACTCCCGGAGCTAAAATAGTCGGAACTAAAGGAGAAATTCAAATTGACCAGGGAGTAATAGTTGCAGCCAGACATATTCATATGTACACAGATGAAGCTAAGGAGTATGGACTGGAAGATAAAGATGTCGTAAGAGTTAAAGTCGGAGGAGTAAGAGGACTTGTATTTGAAAATGTACTGGTGAGAGTAGGAGAAAGGCATAAATTAGAAATGCATGTTGATATAGAAGAAGGAAATGCGGCAGGGATTAAAAACGGAGATATAGTAGAAATAATTAAGTAAAGGGGTGTACTATATATTATGATGGATATTGCCCGATTTATAGATCATACTTTACTGAAGCCCGATGCTACAGAGGAAATGATTGAAAATTTATGCAATGAAGCAAAAAAATATAATTTTTATGCGGTATGTATTAATCCTTATTACGTAAAATTAGCAAAAAATATTCTTAGGAACAGCAATGTAAAAATTGCAACGGTTATCGGATTTCCTTTAGGGGCCAATACCGGTAAAATTAAAGCTTTGGAAGCCGAAGAATCAATAAAGGACGGAGCAGACGAATTGGATATGGTCATAAGCATAGCTGCTCTGAAGAATAAAGATTACGATAAGGTAAAAGAGGATATTGAAGAAGTGGTTAAAAAAGCAAAAGGTAATGCATTGGTAAAGGTTATTATTGAAACCTGTTTATTGACTGAAGATGAAAAGGTTAGGGCGTGTAATTTATCCTTAGAGGCAGGAGCAAATTTTGTTAAAACATCAACAGGATTTAATGGCAAAGGTGCAACTGTTGAAGATATAAGGCTTATTAAAAGTGTTGTGGGAGATAAGATGAAGATAAAGGCTTCCGGCGGAATAAGAGATTATGAGACAGCTATAAAGATGATAGAAGCGGGAGCGAACAGGATAGGTGCAAGTTCATCTGTAAAGATTGTACAAGATAGTATAAAATAATCTGTATTTTTAAAATAAAGGGGTGTCGCACTAAGCATTTAGTGTGAAGCCCTTTTTATAACCAATAGGAAAATTACATCTTCAATAAAATTGTAGGATTTTACAGCAATACCGCTAACCCTGAAACAGAACCCACAGGGTATGAACTGGGAAGGAATGCGGTGGTTATCCCTTCAGAACCCGTGAAAAACAGCAATGTACATTGTCCATGCTCTACGGTATTCTTATAATTATATCTATAGGATCAGTTATAGGGAGTTTTGCCGGATTTAAGACAGCGGATTTTGTCATGTCGAAATCAACGGACATGGAAACGGAACTGTACAGCACGGCTTTCAGCAACTGGGTAAACAATTCCGATAAGATGGCGAATTCAAGTGAAATCAGTGTATCGGTGAATCCACTGACACCGGTTTTCGTATGTCTTACGGTGATTTTTGTATCACTTATCATTTCACTTATATTTATCAAAAATAACTTAAAAGCGGAACCCCTTGAACTTTTAAGTAAAAGCGAGGAGTAAACCGGCGAAAGAGAATAGATTAGCAAATAGCCCTCATCTTAGAAAGGGAGGGTTATTTGCTGTTTTCATTTTTTATACATTGAATCTGAATACCACCACATCCCCATCCTGCATTACATAATCTTTTCCTTCCGAACGAATGAGGCCTTTTTCCTTAGCGCAAGTATATCCTTCACATTCTAATAAATCCTTATAATTAATGACTTCGGCTCTTATAAATCCCCTTTCCATATCGGAATGGACTTTTCCGGCAGCCTGAGGTGCTTTTGTAGCCTTTTTAATAGTCCAAGCCCTTACTTCTTTAGGTCCGGCTGTAAGAAAACTCATAAGTCCCAACAGATCATAGCTGACCTTTATAAGTTTATCCAATCCGGATTCCTTAATATTTAATTCTTCCAAAAAAGTTTCTTTTTCGGATTTATCCAATTGAGCAATTTCAGATTCTATTTTTGCAGAGATGACCATAACAGATGAATTTTCTTTCTTTGCATATTCCTTTACTTCCTTTACATATGAATTTTCATCGCCCTTTATCAAATCGTCTTCGGAGACATTACATACATATAAAACAGGCTTCAGAGATAATAAATTTAATCCCTTAATGATATTTAGCTCCTCTTCATTAAGATTGAGGTTTTTCAAAGGAAGTTCCTTTTCTATTGTGTTTTTGATTTCCTTTAAAATATTGATTTCCTTTTCGTAGCTTTTATCGCTTTTTAACATTTTTTCTATTTTGGAAAGCCTTTTGTCTACTATATCTAAATCAGCAAGCATTAATTCCAAAGTTATGATTTCAATATCCCTTACAGGATCTATTTTTCCTTCCACATGAGTTACATTTTCATCTTCAAAGCATCTTACGACATGAACGATTGCTTCAACTTCACGAATGTGAGAAAGAAATTTGTTTCCCAATCCTTCTCCTTTACTTGCTCCTTTAACCAATCCCGCTATATCTACAAATTCTACCGTTGCGGGAGTTATTTTTTCCGGTTTCATTAAATGGGCCAATTTGTTTAACCGTTCGTCAGGCACGGGAACAATTCCTACATTTGGCTCTATAGTACAGAAAGGATAATTTTCAGCATCTACTTTTGCTGATGTTAAGGCATTAAACAGTGTGCTTTTTCCTACATTTGGCAGTCCAACTATACCGAGTTTCATTTGAATCTTCCTTTCAAGAATTAATATTATTCATGAAAATAATTATATATCAACTGTTTGATATATTCAATATAGCATATTTAATACAAAATTAATATTGCTTTAACATTCTCGTAACATGATACATGTAATATTATATTGAATTAAATAATATCTGTTTGTGTTTCATTCCCCCTCTTAATATATGCCTCTGTAAATCACAGAGGCAAGTTATTTTTATAACCAATAATAAAATCATAATTTCCATTAGTTTACACTTGGCCCAAATGGGTTTCAACAAAAGATTTTAATTTACTATTTTCAATTGAAGCCCTTTTTATATAATATTTTTAAGTTTTTATTATAATTTTTGGAGAAAGTGTAAAACTAAAGATGAAGGGAGGAGGATATTATGAAAAAAATACAAAATAGATTTATATTGATGTTTTTGGTGTTAATTATGGCTCTGCCTCTATACGGCTGTAATGAGAAGGAAGCAGAGGATTTAAAAGAGGATAAAAGCATTAGCAGTCTTTCTGTAGTAAATAATTCTCAACTCATTGAAAGAATTGAGAATTTAGCTGATTGTGTTGTTGATTTATTCGGCATTGATGATGCGGTAGTTCTTATTTACAAGGATAAAGCGGTAGTGGCAGTAGTTCCTGCTGAGGATTTTATCTTTTCGGATGAGCAGGAGAAATTAGTCAAAGATACAAGTCTTTCAAGCGATACTAAATTAAAAGAGGCATTTGTTACAAGTGACAGAAAAAAATTTGACAAAATAGAAGGTATAGTAGATAATATATGCAACGGAGAAAATATTGAAAAATTCAGCAGTGATATTGAAAAGATAATTAATGAGATTGAAAAGGAATAAAAAATCTGGTCTTAGGACTGGATTTTTTCATATAATAAATATTAACAATATTTTTTTGGGTAATTTGGGTATTATAAAAATATATTTGTGTAAAAGGAGGTAGAATAATTGATTTTAATGAAGGAGAGAAAGAATATAGGAAAGGGGATAAATCTAAACCTAATAAGGACGGATAAATTTAAGACCAATTTAATAAGTTTCTATATAATAAGGCCCTTAAACAGAGAAGAGGCCACACAAAATGCTTTATTTCCAATGGTTCTAAGAAGAGGAACAGAGAGATTTGACACTAATTTAAAATTGGAAAGAAAACTTGAAAATATGTATGGAGCAAGTCTAAGCGTTGGGGTCAGAAAAGTGGGAGAAAGGCATATAGAAAGATTTACTGTAGAAAGCCCCGAAGAATCTTATGTGGAAGACAAAGAATATCCTATTGAAGTTATTAAATTATTAAAGGAACTGATATATGACCCCGTAACCGAAAATGGAGTATTTAAGAAAGATTATGTAGAGCAGGAAAAGGAAAATCTGAAAAAAATAATAGAAGGAAAGATAAACGATAAAGGTCAGTATGCAATAGAAAGATGCATAGAAGAGATGTGCAAGAATGAGAAATACAGTACTTATGAATATGGCTATATAGAAGATATTGAGAAGATAAACAGCTCCACTTTATATAAATATTATTTGGATGTATTGAACACGTCATACATAGAGATATTTATGGTGGGAAATTATAAAGAAGATGTCGCTGAAGAATTAAAAAAACTTTTTTCTGTAGAAAGAAAGACAATAGTTCCGATTCAGAGAGAAAAAATATTAAATCTTGTTCAGACTAAAAATATGATTCATGAAGAGATGAATGTAAACCAGGGGAAAATTGCGGTAGGCTGCAGAGCAGGTATTCCTTATGAAGATCCCCTTTATAATGGATTGATATTAGCCAGTGACATATTGGGAGGAGGAGCTAATTCCAAATTATTTAGGAATATAAGGGAAAAGGAAAGCCTTGCTTATTATATCAAATCTACGGTTTATAAATTTAAATCCATTATGGTCATTGATGCCGGGATTAACTTCGATGATTTTCAAAGAGTGTTGGAACTTATCAGAAGTGAATTAGACAACATGAAAAAGGGATTGTTTACAGAGCAGGATATTGATATATCCAAAAAATCAGTTTCTGCATCAATTAAATCCTTAGTGGACAGTAATTATTTGATTTCCGAGTTTTTCTTAAGTCAGATTCTTTCAAAAGATGAGAGGAACCTTGAAGATATATTAAAAGATATAGATGATGTAAAAAAAGATGAAATAGTGGAAGCCTGCAATAGAATATATTTTGATACCATATATTTTTTAACAAAGAATAATTATTTATAGATGGGAGGAAAGGTGCTTGAGTATAAAAACTTATGAAAACATTCATATAAAAGAAAAGGTTCTGTATGATAAAAGTAACAATGGATTAAAGGTATACTATATTCCTAAAGAGGGTTATAGTAAAAAATTTGCTGTATTTGCAACTGATTATGGCTCAAATGATAAAATAGAAGAATCACCTGAAGGAGTGGCACATTTTTTAGAACATAAAATGTTTGAGGAACCCGACGAAAACATATTTGATAAATTTTCTTATTTAGGGGCAAATGTTAATGCCTATACTAATTTTAACCAAACAGCTTATCTCTTTTCCTGTACTGATAATTTTTATGAAAATTTGAAACTTCTTATCCATTTTGTACAAGACCCGTATTTTACCGATGAAAACGTCGAGAAGGAAAAAGGAATAATAGAGCAGGAAATAAAAATGTATGAGGACAGCCCTAATTGGAAAGTTTATTTTAATTGCCTTAAGGGAATGTATATTAATCATCCGGTGAAAAATGATATTGCAGGTACAGTGGAAAGCATTAAAAAGATAAATAAAGAAATACTGTATAAATGTTATAATACTTTTTACCATCCTCAGAATATGGTTCTGGTTATTGCCGGGGATCTTTCCTTTGAAAAGATAATGGAAACTGTTAATAAGCGGGAAGCCCAAAAGGGCAGTATTGAAGGAAAAATAGAGAGGGTGCAGGCTAACGAACCGGAAAATATTCAAAAATCCTATATGGAAGAATATCTTCCTATATCCATTCCACTTTTTTCAATAGGATTTAAGGATAATTTTGAATCAGTCAATGAAAGTGGAGAAGAACTGATCCTTAGAGATATATCTACTAATATAATGCTTAATATGATATTTGGAGAAAGCTCTTTGTTATTTCAATCCTTATATAATGAAGGACTTATTGACAACAGTTTTGGGTCATATTATACTGGATATAAGGATTATGGGCATTCTATAATAGTAGGGCAGACTCTTAAACCCAAATTGGTTTTTGAAAGAATAGAATCCCATATAGAGGACCTTAAAAGGAAGGGCCTTTCAAGAGAGGATTTTGAAAGAATTAAGAGAAAATATATTGGAAATTTTTTGACCGGGTTGAATTCCATAGAATATATTGGAAGCAATTTTGTAAACTATTATTTTATTGATTTTATATTTTTAGATTATTTGAATGCTATGAATAAAATTAATTTTAAAGATATAGAAGATAGATTTATATCTCATTTAAGAAAGGATAACTTTACTTTTTCTGTTATAAAACCTGTAAAATAGCGTTGGATGGTGAGGAGGCTTTATGTTGAATCTTGTTGCTTTCGAAATATTTGGATTTCCTATAAGATGGTATGGAATATTTATATCCTGTGCGGTAATAATCGGAGCGTATTTAGCTTTAAAGGAAGGAAAAAGAGTAGGGATTGACGAGGACACCTTGATAGATTTATTTATATTTGCTGTTCCTATTTCTGCAATAGGAGCCAGAATATACTATGTCATTTTTAGCTGGTACTATTATAAGGACCATTTAAGAGAAATATTTAATTTCAGAGGAGGCGGGCTTGCAATACATGGTACAATAATTGCGGCCGTATTGGTTGCAATTATATTTTGCAGAAAAAGAAAATTAAGTTTTTGGAAAATTACAGATATCTGTGCTCCAAGCATCATATTGGGACAATCAATTGGAAGATGGGGAAACTTTGCTAACCAGGAGGCTCACGGAGGGCCTACGAATTTACCATGGGGAATAATAATTAACGGACAAAAGGTACATCCTACATTTTTGTATGAGTCCATATGGGATTTGGCGGTTTTTTTCTTTTTACTTTGGTATAGAAGAAATAAGGAAGAAACGGTAGGAGAAACTTTTCTTTTGTATCTGGCGTTGTATTCGGTAGGCAGGTTCTGGATAGAAGGTTTAAGAACAGACAGTTTAATGTTGGGAAATATAAGAGTTGCCCAGTTGGTAAGTGTGATCACCGTAATCGGAGTGGCTATCATTTTTAGATATAGAAGGAAAAATGTTGATATGAAGTACATGTAAAAGTATTTGGTTCAGGTGTTCTCATATTTCAGTGGCGAAATATGAAGAAAGTTTAATAAATATGTATAAATATAGTACAAAAGGCCTATAAATAATAGGCCTTTTTTTTTACTTCATAGAAGGAATTTAAAAATATATATAGAAGTATATAAATGTGGTTTAAAGTGGATGGAAGTGGGAGAAATATTCCTAAAGTGGAGTGAGTAAAATGTTTATCGGAGAATATAAGCATTCCCTGGATAGTAAGGGAAGATTGATAGTTCCTTCTAAGTTTCGCGATTCTTTGGGAGAAAATTTTATTATGACCAAAGGGCTTGATAGTTGTCTTTTTGTTTATCCTCAGGAGGGCTGGGTTCAATTAGAAAACAAACTTAAATCCCTACCGTTGACAAATAAAGATGCAAGGGCCTTTGTAAGATTTTTCTTTGCCGGGGCCAATGAGTGTACAATCGATAAACAGGGAAGAATACTTATTCCGTTAAGTTTAAGGGAACATGCCAAATTAAATAAGGATGCGGTAATAATAGGAGTATCAACCAGGGTAGAAATATGGAGCAAAGAAGAATGGAATAAATATAATGAAGATGACAGTTTAAGTTATGAAAGAATTGCAGAAAAGATGGCTGAACTGGGAATATAAATGGGAGTTGATATTTTGGATTTCGAACATACCCCTGTATTGTTAAATGAAGTAATAAAAGGATTAAACATAAAAAAAGACGGAATTTATGTTGATGGGACTTTGGGTGGCGCAGGTCATTCTTTGAAAATAATTGAAGGACTTGATAATGGAAAGTTAGTGGGGATAGATCAGGATATGGATGCTATAAATAAAGCAAAAGATGTCCTAAAAGATTATTTAGAAAGAGCAGAAATAATTCATGATAATTTTAAAAATATTCCTCAGATATTATCGAATCTGAATATTGACAAGGTAGATGGAATCTTCCTGGATTTAGGAGTATCTTCCTATCAGTTCGATGAAAGAGAAAGAGGATTTTCCTATCAAAAAGATGCGCCTTTGGATATGAGAATGGATAGAGAAAATAATTTAAGAGCCTGGGATGTAGTCAACAAATACAAGGAAAAAGAGCTTTCCGATATTTTATGGAAATACGGAGATGAAAGGTGGTCAAAGAGAATAGCAAAATTTATAGTTGAGGAAAGAAGAAATAGCCCAATTGATACCACTTTTCAGCTTGTATCAATAATCAAAAAGGCAATTCCAAAAGGGGCCAGAGCGTCAGGACACCACCCTGCAAAAAAGACCTTTCAGGCTATACGAATTGAAGTTAATAAAGAACTGGAAATTTTAAAAAAATCGATTCCTGCATTATGTAATCTTTTAAAACCTAAAGGAAGGATATGCATAATAACATTTCATTCCTTAGAGGACAGAATTGTCAAAGAGAATTTTAAAGAACTCAATACAGGATGCATTTGCCCTAAAGATTTTCCTATATGTGTATGTAATAGGAAAAAGGAAATAGAAATTATCACCAAGAAACCTATTGTTCCAACGGAAGATGAACTGAGTAAAAATCCAAGAGCAAGAAGTGCTAAACTGAGAATCGGCGAGAAAGTTTGATGTTCTAAAAGAAAGGAGGGATGAATAAATTGTTAGTAGCTAAAAAAGAAGAAAAGTATTATTATGGAGAAGATCGCGTTTATGAAAATAAAGTACAAAGAGAAAAGAGAAAAGCTAAAAGAAAAGCTCAGACCAGAAATAAATTGAAATTATTTTTATATGCATTTATTTTTCTTGCGGCCTGTTTGTCCATTTTATTCAGATATACTCAGCTAACTCAAATGAGAGTTGAAATATCTAAATTGGAAAGTGAAAAAAATACATTGGAGAAAGAAAAACAGGAAAAACTTTCTGAATTGGAGGAAGTGAAAAATTCCGCTAAAATAGAAGAAGATGCTACAGCTAAATTGGGGATGAATTATCCCACTGAAGCTCAAATAGTATATTTAGATGTCAATGAAAATAAGTTAAAGGAAGAACAAAAAGAAGATAGTAACGTTGCAGTAAAAAAATACTTTAAGAATATTCTGAGCGCAATAATAAATCTATTTTAAGGGGGTTGGTTTCTATGACAACGCCTAGTTATTCTACTAAGAAAAGGTTAGTCGTAATATTTTTTTCGGTAACAATAATCGTATTTGTTCTTGTTATTAGATTGGGATTTTGGCAGATTGTAAGAGGAGAGGATTTAAAAAAGGAAGCTCTTGAACAATGGACTAAAGGTATTGAGATAAAAGCTAAAAGAGGAGTAATATATGACAAAAATGGTAAAAAATTAGCCATGAGCATTAGTGCTTATACTGTTTGGGCCAGGCCTGCCGATATAAAAGAACCGGAAAAAACGGCCAAATTAGTTGCGGATATATTGAATCTTGATGAAAAAACAGTATATGATAAGATTACCAAAAATCAGAGAACAGAAAAAATTAAACAGTGGATAAGCAATGACGAGGCAACAAAATTACGTCAGAGTTTAGTAAAGGATAAAATTACGGGAATTGAAATTATAGATGATAATAAAAGATATTATCCTTATGGAAATTTTGCAAGTTATATTTTGGGATTTACGAATATTGACAACGACGGACTATATGGAATAGAAAAGACCTATGATAAATTTTTAAAAGGTACTCCTGGTAAATGGGTAAAAACTACTGATGTTGCCGGAAGGCAATTACCCTTTGGAGGAGAAAAAATATTTGATGCCAAAGATGGTTTAAGTGTAGTCCTTACTATAGATGAAACAATACAGCATTTTGCTGAAAAAGCGGCTACGGAAGCTCTTGTGCAGAATAAAGCTAAAAATGTTTCCGTAATAATTATGGAACCTAAAACAGGGGATATATTGGCTATGGCAACAAAACCCGATTATGATCCCAATGAGCCCAGAGAGCCGTTAAATGAGGAAGAAAAAAAAGAATGGGATAATTTGTCACAAGAAGAACTTCAAAAAAAGTGGTATGATATGTGGAGAAACTTTTCTATAAATGATGCTTATGAACCGGGCTCTACCTTTAAGATAATCACATCTGCCATAGCTTTGGAAGAAAATGTGGTAACTCCTGACACTCCTTTTTATTGTAACGGTTTTATAAGAGATATTCCGGGAGTAGTTTTAAAGTGCAGCAGGTGGTATAATCCCCATGGAGCTCAAACATTTGCTGAAGGAGTTCGGAATTCATGCAATGTTGTCTTTGTAAATGTAGGAAGGAAAATTGGAAAAGAAAAGATGCTTGAATACATAAAAGCATTTGGTTTTGGTGAAAATACTGGTGTGGATTTAACAGGAGAACAAGCGGGAATCATACCTAAAAGTGTAAGCAGTATAAAGGAAGTAAATCTTGCCACCATTTCTTATGGGCAAGGAATTGCGGTAACCCCTATGCAACTTATTACTGCCATTTCTTCCGTAGCTAACGGGGGAAATTTAATGAAGCCCAGAATAGTAAAGGAGTTAGTAGATGAGAAGGGTAACGTCCAGCAGGAAATAAAGCCGGAAGTAAAAAGAAAAGTGTTGTCGGAGGAAACGTGTAAAACTTTATTGGGCATATTGGAGTCCGTAGTATCCGAAGGAACCGGGAAAAGTGCTTATATACCCGGATATAGAATCGGAGGCAAGACCGGTACGGCTCAAAAGGTAATTGATGGTAAATATGCTCCGGGGAAATATATTGCTTCTTTTGCGGCAATAGCTCCCACGGATGATCCGAAGATTGCAGTTCTTTTTATAATCGACGAACCGAGTAATGGGGCATATTATGGAGGCGTGGTTGCAGCACCTATTGCTGGTGAACTTGTAGAGGAAACATTAAAATATCTGGGAGTAGAACCTAAATATTCCGAGAAGGAAAAGGAAGAACTTTCTACAAAGGTAGTAGTTCCGGATGTAACGAATAAGACTATTTCGGAGGCAGGAAAGATTTTAAGTAATTTAGGATTTAAATATAATACGGAAGTTGCCGAAGTAACGGAAAATTCCGTTGTAATAGATCAGTTTCCCCTTCCCGGTACCGAAGTGACCAAAGGCTCTATAATTGATATATATTTAAAAGAAAAGAGAAAAGATAATGAAGCGATGATAATGATAGATTTAAAAGGTAAAAGCAGAGACGAAGCAGTCAAAGAGCTTGATGAATTGAATTTGAAATACAGGTTTACCGGTAATGGGATTGTAAAAGATCAAAAACCTAAGGCAGGAGAAGAAATTAATTCGGATACAGTTGTTGAAGTTGAACTTTCAGAAATTAAGGAATGATTTTATTAAAGGGCAGCTGATTAGGTTGCCTTTTAATTGATTGTTTATGATTTTGATTAAAGGCAGGTGTAAATATGAACTTAAGAGATTTAATTAAGGGACTAAGTTGTGAGACTATTACGGGAAGGAAAGATTTAGAAATTGAAGGAATAGATTCTGATTCCAGGAAGATTGGAAGGGGATATTTATTTGTAGCAATAAGTGGATATAGAGATGACGGATGTAATTACATAGATGCTGCATTAGACAAGGGTGCCGTAGCGGTAGTTACGGAAAAAAGCGTGAACTTACCGGATCATGTTACGGTAATAAAGGTAAAGGATAGCAGAACTGCCTTAGCCAAATTAAGCTCCAATTACTATAAAAATCCTTCTCATGATATGCATTTGATTGGGATAACCGGAACAAGCGGAAAAACCACTACTACTTATCTAATCAAAAGTATTATGGAAGAATCGGGTTTAAAGTGTGGAATTATTGGAACTATGGGTAATATTATAAATAAGGAAGTCGTAAAGACAGGCAATACTACTCCGGAATCTTTGATAATTCAAAAATATCTATATGAAATGTTAAAATCAGGGACTGAATACTGTGCCATGGAAGTATCATCTCACTCTATTTTTCTTAAAAGAATAGAATACTGTGAGTTTGAGATAGGATTATTTACTAATTTATCAAGGGACCATCTGGATTTTCACAAAACGATGGATGATTATTTTGAAGTTAAATCAAGACTTTTTTATAAAACAAACAAATACAATATTGTAAATTTAGATGACGAATATGGCAGGAGATTGATAGAAAAGATTGAAGATTCGAAAGTACCTTTATTGACTTATGGCTTTGACGCCAAGGGAGATATATTTGCCACAGATGTAAAATACAGCTTAAATGGAGTAAATTTTCTGTTAAATACTCCCAAAGGCTCAATCCCTATTAATTTTAATATTCCGGGGAAGTTTAGCGTATATAATTCTCTTGCTGCAGCAAGCTGCGCTTATGCTTATAACATAGATTTAGATAATATAAAAAAAGGACTGGAAAAAGTTCAAGGTGTAAAAGGAAGATTTGAAATAGTGCCTACTAAGAGGGATTTTTCCGTTATAATAGACTTTGCTCATACACCTAATGAATTAGAAAATTTACTTACTTTAATAGATGAATTTGCTCAGGGTAGAAAGGTAGTGGTCTTTGGAGCAGGAGGAAACCGAGATAAGACAAAAAGACCTATTATGGGAGAGGTAGTAGCAAATCATTGCGATCTGCCTATAGTCACATCGGATAACCCCCGAGATGAAGATCCCGAAAAAATAATAGATGATGTAATAGTCGGGGTTAAAAAAGTTACTGATAACTATATAAAGATTATCGATAGAAGAGAAGCTATAAAGTATGCGGTTGAAAATGCAAAACCTAATGATATAATAATACTTGCGGGAAAAGGGCATGAGACTTACACCATTATTAAAGGTAAGAAGCTGCCCTTTGACGAAAGGGAAATAGTAGAATATACACTTAAAGAGCTTAATCACGAAAGATAATTATAAGAGAGGAGAGCAACGATGGCTGATTATATCGATATTATCAGAGTTATAGTAATTTCTTTTATTATTACATTGATTTTAGGATTGATTTTTATTCCCTTACTAAGAAGACTTCATATTGGGCAAAATATAAGACAAGATGGACCTAAGACTCATCTTAAAAAGAAGGGGACTCCCACTATGGGAGGAATAATAATGATTATAGCACTTTTTATTACTTCCGTTACTTCCGGAATAATGAATAAGGATATGATAGTATTGCTCCTCTCTACTTTAGGATTTGGGTTAATAGGATTTGTGGATGATTACATAAAGATTGTTAAAAAAAGATCCTTAGGGTTAAAAGCCCATCAGAAGTTAATAGCTCAAATTATTTTAGCTGTTATTTTGGCTGTATATCAATCATATACTTCTGAGTTGGGGACAAAAATTATAATACCTTTTTTAAAAAGCAAATATTTGGATTTAGGGATGCTTTATATTCCGTTTATTGCTTTTGTAGTAGTCGGTACGGTTAACAGCGTAAACTTGACTGATGGATTAGACGGCTTGGCTTCAGGAATAACTATGATAGTAATGTCCTTCTTTGGAATGGTAGCTCTCAATCAAGGAATGAATTCCATGGCTGTCTTTTCGACGTCATTAGCCGGAGCTTGCCTTGGATTTTTAGTTTATAATTCCTATCCTGCCAAGATAATGATGGGGGATACGGGTTCAATGGCCTTGGGAGGAGCAGTTTCCGCTATTGCCATACTTTTAAATCTTCCGTTAATAATACCTATTGTAGGAGGCATATATTTTATAGAATCTTTATCGGTGATCATTCAAGTAGTTTCTTTTAAATTAACAGGTAAAAGAGTATTTTTGATGGCTCCTCTTCATCATCACTTTGAACAAAAAGGGTGGAAAGAAACAAAAGTTGTATTAGTTTTTTGGACAATAACAGTAATACTGTGTTTAATAGGAACAATAAGTTTAAAATAAATTGGAAAGATAGGTGATTAGACTTGTACTTGAAAGGGAAAAAAATACTAATTTTGGGGTTAGGGATAACAGGAGTTTCTACAATTAAAGCTTTATATAAGTTAGGTGCCGATGTTGTCATAAGTGATTTGAAAAAAGAAGAGGAATTAGAGAAATATTTAAAGGAGATTTCGTCTTATCCTGTTGAGTTACGTTTAGGAACTAATGATATATCCTTGGACAATATTGACATGATAATAAAGAGTCCGGGTATACTTCCGGATATACCTGTATTAAAAAGAGCTGAAAAGGCAGGAATAGAGGTAATAACCGATATTGAACTTGCCTATAGGATAATGACTGATAACAATTTTATAGCAATAACGGGGACTAATGGAAAAACAACTACAACTACTTTAACCGGAGAACTATTTAAAAAAGCAGGATATAATACTTATGTAACAGGCAATATTGGAGTGGGCATTCTCTGGAAGGTAGCTAATGGAAATAAGGATGACGTATTTGTCATTGAAGCAAGTAGTTTTCAATTGGCAAATACGAAACATTTTAAACCCAAAGTAAGCCTTATACTTAATATAACCCCGGATCATATGAATTGGCATAAATCTTATGAAAACTATATAAATGCAAAGAAAAAGATATTCATTAACCAAGATGAAAATGATTATACAATCCTTAATTACGATGATGAAATACTTAGAAAAATCGGCAGGGATGCAAGGGGAAAATTGATATGGTTCAGTACGGACAGTATTTTAAACAGAGGAGTATATATTGATGAAGATTATATAGTTATAAATGATGGAAAGACAATTAATAAAATAATGCCTTATAAAGAAGTTAATATACCAGGGAAGCACAATTTACAAAATGCCTTGGGAGCTGTCTCCATAGGATGGACAATGGGGATTCCCTTTAACATTATAAAAGATGTTTTATCCACTTTTGAAGGAGTGGAGCACAGGATAGAATATGTGACTGAGATAGACGGAGTAAAATTTTATAATGATTCTAAAGGAACTAATGCAGATGCCAGTATAAAAGCTGTAGAAACATTGGAAAATTCAATTATACTTATTGCAGGAGGCATGGATAAAGGCAATGAATTTGATGATTTTGTAAAGACCTTTGAAGGAAGAGTAAAAGATTTGGTACTCCTTGGAGAAACTAAAGAAAAAATAAAAAAAACTGCTTTAAAATATAATTTTAATAATATATTTATGGTAGATAATATGAAAGAGGCAGTGAAGAAAAGCTTCCGGCTTTCACAAAAAGGGGATAAAGTACTTCTCTCTCCGGCATGTGCCAGTTGGGATATGTATGAAAACTATGAAGTTAGGGGAAGGGATTTTAAAAAAGCTGTCATGGAAATAAAGGGGGATTCAGATGGCAAAGAAAAAATCCGTTGATTTTACTTTACTTTTAGCTACTATGCTGTTAGTTTTTATAGGAATAATAATGGTGTTCAGTTCAAGCTGGCCTGATGCTATATACAAAATGAAGGATGGTTATTTTTATTTAAAGAAACAGTTGATGGCAGGTTTAATAGGGCTTGCGGGAATGTTTTTTTTTATGAACTTTGATTATAAAAGGCTTGATAAGATGTCTAAATTGATATTTTTAATTACCATAATATCAGGACTTTTAATATTTTCTCCTTTGGGAGTAGAATATAACGGAGCAAGAAGATGGATAAATTTAGGGTTTACTACCTTTATGCCGTCTGATCTGATTAAATTCGGTTCTATTATATTTTTTGCTTCATTTCTGTCTAAAAGAAAGGAGGATATAAAAAGTATAAAAAAGGGTCTTATTCCTTCTCTTGTTGTAATAGGCATATCTTGCGGACTGATATATATTCAAAAAGCCTTAAGCACTACAGTTACTTTGGCACTTACTTTAGTAGCTATGCTATTTATTTCGGGGATGAGAATCAGCCATATGATTGTCTTGGGAATAGGAGGCACAGCTGCTCTGTATTTTTCCATAGTGTCTCATTCCTATAGGGTGGCCAGATATCTTTCTTTTAAAGATCCTTTTGCCTATAAATCGGAAGGCGGTTATCAGGTAGTTCAATCTTTATATGCCTTAGGCTCCGGAGGGCTTTTCGGATTGGGATTGGGAAAGAGCAGACAAAAGTTTTTTTATATCCCCGAGCCTTATAATGATTTTATATTTTCGATTATAGGTGAAGAGTTGGGTTTTTTGGGATGTATAACTATAATACTTCTTTTTGTACTGGTAATATGGAGAGGAATAAAAATAGCATTGAACGTGGAAGATCTTTTTGGCTGCCTCCTTTCTTCGGGGATAGTTGCTTTGATCACAATTCAGACTCTCATACATATAGCTGTAGTGACATCATCTATACCCCCAACGGGAATACCTCTTCCATTTATAAGTTATGGCGGAACTTCTTTGGCAATTTATATGTCGGCAATAGGAATTCTCCTAAACATATCCAGAAACACGAATCTAAGTGGAGGTGAGAAAAGATGAAGTTCTTAATTACCGGGGGAGGAACGGGAGGCCATATCTACCCTGCATTATCTATAGCAAATGAAATCAAAGAGAGATATAAAAATAGCGATATTCTTTATGTCGGAACAAAAGAAGGCTTAGAAAGCGAATTGGTCCCGAAGGAGGGTTTTAAATTTGAAACCATAAGGGTGGAAGGGCTTCCCAGAAAGCTGTCCAAGGAGAGCATTGTATCATCTGTAAAGTTAATACATGGTATATTCGATTCAAGGAAAATCATCAATAAATTTAAACCGGATATAATAATAGGTACCGGAGGATATGTGAGCGGACCAGTGGTCTATGTTGGAAGCAAAAAAAAGATACCCAGCATTATTCATGAACAAAATGCTTTTCCGGGAATCACAAATAAAATATTATCAAAATATGTTACTAAAATAGCTGTCAGCTTTCATGAATCTGAAAAATATTTTAAGTATCCGGAGAAAATAGTCTTTACAGGGAACCCCATACGTAAGAGTATAATGTCTGTTAATAAAGAGGAAGCTTTTAAGAAGTTGAACATTGATTCTGATGTTCCCTTTATATTATCTTTTGGAGGAAGCGGAGGACAAAAAAAATTAAATGATGCAATGTATTGGGTGGTTAAAAAAGTTGCTTCACATTCCGACGTTCAAATAATGCATGTAACAGGCAAGAGGTTTTATAGTGATTTTGCTGCAAATCTTAAGAAAGACGGAATAATATTAAAAGATAATATTAAAATTTTACCTTATTTTTTCGATATGCCTTTAGGGTTAAATACGGCAAACCTTGTGATTACCAGCGGAGGAGCAATAGCCATTGCGGAATTGACAGCTTTAGGCATTCCCAGTATAATAATTCCCAAGAGTTATACCGCGGAGAATCACCAAGTATATAATGGCAAAGCCATTGAAAAGGCAGGAGCGGGTTTGCTTATTCTTGAAAAAGACTTGACGGGAGAAAAATTATATGAAAGCATCATGAAATTAATAAAAGATAAGAATAAACTTTATGAGATGTCATTAAACAGTAAAAACATTGGTAGAACAAATGCGGCATCTAAGATAGTGGATATTGTAGAGACCATACTTAAATAAACCCAAATTTGTAACACCTTCGTATCACATGCATAATATATATAGATATATGAGTAGTTTACACATCCGGAGGTGCTGAAATGGGTAAGTATGTTATTAATGGCGGAAGCAGATTAAGGGGAGAGGTAAATATTTCCGGAGCGAAAAATTCGGTATTGCCGATTTTAGCTGCAACTGTAATAGGAAATAATACAAGTACAATATTTAATATTCCCGACCTTAGAGATGTAGAAATAATGGAAAAGATTTTACTTTATATAGGTTGTCGTGTAGAAAGGACAGATAATATTATATATGTTGATTCAACTTCTCTCGATAAAATAGATATACCGGAGGAATTAGTAAGAGAAATGCGCTCTTCCATAATACTTATGGGTGCTATGCTTTCTCGATGTGGCGAAGTGAATATTTGCTACCCGGGCGGTTGTGAAATAGGCCCAAGGCCTATTGATCTACATTTAAAAGCATTAAGACAGATGGGGGCACAAATAGAAGAATCCCATGGTTTTCTGTTATGTAGAAGTAATGGGTTAAAGGGATGTGAAATTCAGTTAGACTATCCGAGCGTAGGTGCTACAGAAAATACTATATTGGCAGCTGTTACGGCAGAGGGAACTACAGTTATAAGGAATGCAGCAAGGGAACCTGAGATTATAGACTTACAAAATTATTTAAACAAGTCCGGTGCCAAGATATTTGGAGCAGGCACCAGCGTCATAACGATTGAAGGAGTGAAGAAATTTCAGGAAGTAAAACATACGGTTATACCGGATCGAATTGTTGCAGGCACTTTTATGACCTGTGCGGCTATTACTCAAGGAGAAGTAATAATAAACAATGTTGAAATAGAGCATATTCAAGCTATTATGGCTAAGCTTAAAGAAGCAGGGTGTTTGATATACAGCAATTGTACTTCGCTGAAGGTTATTGGTCCTAATAAAATAGAACCGGTAGAGATGATTCAAACTCTTCCGTACCCGGGATTTCCTACAGATATGCAGGCTCAGATGATGGCACTTTTAAGTATATCAGGCGGCACAAGTATTATATCGGAGACTGTATTTGAAAATAGATTTAAACATGCTGAGGAGTTAATAAGGATGGGAGCGAATATAAAGATTATAGGCAAAGTCGCAGTAGTAAAGGGAGTTAAGGAGTTGACGGGAGCAAATGTTTCGGCGAAGGATTTAAGAGGAGGTGCCAGCTTGGTATTGGCAGGTTTAGCAGCTAAGGGAACTACAGTAATAGATAATATATTCCATATGGAAAGAGGATATGAAAATTTAGATGAAAAATTAAGAGCCCTTGGGGCAGATATTATTAAAGTATCATCGTAGCAGGGCAGCTTTTGCTGCTTCCGTTAAAATGGACAACCTTATATTGGAGGCAGAAAACCATATGAATAAAATAGGAATAAATAAAAAAATTGAAAAGAAAGCTAAAAGGAAAAAAGTAGGCATAATATTTATTATATTTATATTATTTCTTTCAATATTTTTAATGATTACTTTTAAAACTAATTTTTTTCATATTAAAAGTATAGATATCAATGGAAATAAAAACCTATCCGATTTACAGATTATTAATGCTTCGGGGATTGTCCTTAAGGAGAATATAATGAAAGTAAATTTAAGTTATACTAAAAAAAATCTTCTTAGCATGCCTTATATAAAGGAAGTTAAAATTAAACGAAAATTACCTAACCGGATTATTATAGATGTAGTGGAAAGAGAAGAAAAGTTTCTTATTCCTTATATGGGTTCTTACATTTATTTGGATGAAGACGGATATATATTAAGGATAAGCCCAAAAGAGGGGGAAGACAAACTTCCTCTTCTAAAGGGGATATCAGTTGAGGAACCCCAAATTGGGGAAAAGTACAAGATTAAAGATGAAAAAAATTCAGCCGAAATTAACAGTTTTATACATGATTGCATTAAAATAAATATTATAGAAAGTGTTGCCGGCTTCGATTTTACTGATGAAAACAATGTTCTTATCAATTTAAAAAAAGGGATAGTAGTTGCATTTGGACCCTTAGATAATATAAAATATAAGTTAAGCTATTTGTTGGAAATATTAAATGATGTTAATAAGAAAGAAATTAAGTGTAAATATATTTACTTTAATAAAGGAGAAAATCCTATTATTGTAACCGATAACAATTAGGGGGATATAAATGAAAAAAGGTCAATTATCTATAGGTTTGGTTTGTATTTTGTTAGGGGTAATATTGTCCATTCAATTTAAAACCGTATCTGAGACGGTAGGAGAAGGAGTACTTCCAACTCAGAGAGCACAGCAGCTGGCTGCTGATCTTAAAAAATTACAAAAAGAAAGAGATGATCTCCAGAAGGAATTAGACACTTTAGAATCTAAGATAAAACAATACGAAAAGGGAGAGTCAGACAATAACTCATATACCGAGGGGTTATATAATGAGTTGGAGAAATACAGAACTCTTGCAGGATATATTGATATGAAAGGCCCAGGAGTAATATTCGAAATAGATGATCCTCCGATGGATGTACAGTTTGGTCAAGGAAATAGTATAGTATATGATACGGATATAATAATTCAAATCATAAGTATTTTAAACTCTGCGGATGCGGAAGCCATATCAATTAATGATCAAAGATATACTTCCTTTACCGAGATAGTTCAGGCTAATGATCATTTGGAAATAAACGGAGTTTCCGTAGGGCCGCCAATAGTTATTAAAGCCATAGGGGATCCTTCCGTGTTGGAATCTGCATTGTCTATAAAAGGCGGAATTAAATATTATCTTGAGAATAATACGGATTATAAAGTTCAATTAAAACAGGACCAAAACGTATCAATACCAAAATATAGAAAAATCAAGAATTTTACTTTTGCTAAGCCGGTTCAGGAGACAGCTAATTAGTATGGGAGGATAATTATGGGAAGATTATCGAAGATTAATGTTATATTTTTTGTATCATGCCTATCTATCGGAATGGCGTTATCTATGCAGGCAAAGCAGCACCTGGAAAGCTATACTCCTGTTACTTTGAAGTCCATACAAGTTTCTAAGAATGATATAGCTGCTCTTAATGGAGAAATTGGAGAGATGAAAGAACTGGTTGAAAAAAAGAAGAAAGAACTTAGCTTAGTGAAAAGTGTAGATAAAGGAAATAAAAGCATAGAAGAACTGTTAACAGAAGAAGTATCTGATGCAAAGGCCCAATCCGGATATACGGATATGGAGGGTCCGGGGATAGTAATAAAGATGAGAGATAATCAGGATAAAGAAATAGTCGGATACTCAGTTGATTATGATATTATTCATGATGTGGATATTTTAAATATATTTAATGATTTAAGAAGTGCCGGGGCTGAAGCTATCAGTATTAACGGACAGAGGATTATGTCTACGTCGGAGATAAAATGCGGAGGTCCTATAATAAGAGTAAACGGGAAAAGCGTAGGTACCCCTTTTGTGATAAAAGCCATAGGGGATCCTAAATTACTATATGCCGCTATAAATGCTCCAAACAGTTATGCTTATAACTTAAAAAATGTTTTTAAAATTGAAGTTGAATCGCGGATAGAGGATTCGGTTGAGATACCGGCTTATTCTAAAGATGTTGATTATAAATTTGCAAAACCTGAAAAAGAAGGTGAATAATATGTTTTTTGCTTTAATTGGAATTTTGATTGGAGTTATAATTGGTTTATTATTGCCTGTGACTTATAATCCCGCTTATGCTCTTTATATTTCTGTAGCAGTACTTGCGTGTCTCGATTCTGTTTTTGGAGGTATAAGATCAAATTTAGAAAATAAATTTGATACTAAAATATTTATTTCAGGCTTTTTCGGGAACGCTCTATTAGCAGCTTTTTTGGCATATGTTGGAGACAGACTTGGAGTCCCATTATACTATGCGGCGATTTTTACCTTTGGAGGAAGATTATTTGATAATTTTGCAAGGATGAGAAGAATTATCATATCGAAGAGACGCAAAGAGGAATAATTATAGAAAGGTCACATTTTATAAGCCAATTTTGCTGAAAGGAGGAGAATTGTATGGGGGAACTGATTACTTCAGTTGATATAGGAACATCTAAAGTTTGTGTAATAATTGCCGAGATAGATAAGAGTAAGCAAATTCGAATAATCGGAGTTGGAATCAGTCCTTGCTATGGTGTAAAAAAGGGCATCGTGGTAGATATAGAAGATACGTCGAAAGCCGTTTCTTATGCATTAGAGCAGGCAGAGAATATGGCAGATATAGAAGTTGATAATGCTTATGTTAATATTGCCGGAGGATACACAAAATTTACAAAAAATAAAGGAGTTATAGCTGTTTCTAATGAAAATAGAGAAATAAATTCCGATGATGTAAAAAGAGTTTTAAATTCAGCAACCATAATATCAATTCCTCAAAATCAGCAAATAATAGATATTATACCATTACAGTATATAATTGACGGATACGATGAAATAAGAGATCCCATAGGAATGACGGGAATTAGACTTGAAGCTGATGTAGATATTGTTACCGCTTCCGCTACTACTGTGCTTAATATTGTTAAAAGTGTAAATGGAGCAGGATTGGAAGTTCTTGGAATAGTAGCTGAACCATTAGCCACATCCGAGTCGGTACTGACTGAGGATGAGAAAGAATTAGGTGTATTACTTATAGATATAGGAGCAGGAACTACTGACGTGTCCTTATTTAAAAATGGGAGCCTGATTTATAATTTCTTAGTACCTATAGCCGGGAACCACATAACTAATGATATATCAATCGGTTTTAGAATACCATATAAGGAAAGTGAAGATATAAAAAGAAAATATGGTTTGAATTTTAATCCGAATGTTAATAAAAAAAGGATTATTGAGGTAACTCCTATCGGTTCTGATGAAAGAATAAATATTACTAATGCGGAATTGAGTGAAATAATTGAAGCAAGGGTTAATGAAATAATTGAAATTATCTATAAGGAATTGTTTAAAAGAGGATTTGTCAAAGACATATTGGCCGGAATCGTATTGACGGGAGGTGGAATTGGCTATTTTCCAAAAGGAGTAGATTTAACGAAGAAAATGTTTGAGCTGCCTGTAAGAATAGGCAAACCGGATTACATAGGAATACAAGAGCCTATTTATTCAACTGCAGCTGGGCTTATAAATTATTCTTTAAAGAGGAAATTTAATTATTATGTAGAATATAATAATGTACATAATAAGAAGACAAGCAGTAAAGCAAATTCTAATAAAGGATTATTATCATTTTTAAAAAAAGTCTGGGAGGAATATTTTTAAGGGGGTTTATGAGGTGTTTGACTTTGATATGGAAGTAGAAGAATATGCGAAAATAAAAGTAATAGGTGTAGGCGGCGGTGGCAATAACGCATTAAACAGAATGATTGAATGTGGTGTTAAAGGAGTAGACTTTATTGCGATTAATACCGATAGACAAGCCCTTTTTGCGTCAAAATCCGATACGAAAATTCAAATTGGAGAAAAGCTCACTCGAGGATTGGGAGCAGGAGCAAACCCTGAAATAGGAATGAAAGCAGCAGAAGAGAGCAGAAATGAGATTTCCGATTCCATCAAAGGTGCCGATATGATATTTATTACAGCAGGAATGGGTGGAGGAACCGGTACGGGAGCTGCACCTATAGTTGCTGAAATAGCAAAAGAATTAGGGATTTTAACAGTAGGGGTTGTAACAAAGCCATTTACTTTTGAAGGCAGAAGAAGGATGATTCATGCGGAAAAAGGCGTTGAAGACTTAAAGACCAAGGTAGATACTTTAGTTACCATACCTAATGATAGACTGCTTCAGGTGGCGGAAAAAAAGACCACTATGGTTCAGGCTTTCATGATGGCAGATGAAATACTTAAACAAGGCATACAAGGTATTTCTGATTTAATAGCGGTTCCGGCACTGATTAATCTGGATTTTGCCGATGTAAAGACTATAATGTTAAATCAAGGAATTGCTCATATGGGTATAGGCAGAGCCCAAGGAGAAAATAGGGCCGTTGAAGCCGCTAAGCAAGCTATTCAGAGTCCGCTCCTTGAAACATCTATAGAAGGAGCAAAGGCGGTTCTTTTAAATCTTACAGGTGGAGCAGATCTTGGTATATTTGAGGTTAATGAAGCAGCAGATTTAATACGAGAATCCGTAGATCAAGACGCAAATATTATTTTTGGAGCAGGAATAGATGAAAGTTTAAAAGATGAAATTAAGATTACGGTTATAGCCACAGGATTTGAAAATCAGAAAAGCGAAAGAAAGTTTCTTAAATCCGATAAACTCGGAGCAGATTCGAGGGTTAAAGCTAAGGAAGAAGCTGCCACATCTCAGTATGATTTAGATGATTTGGATATACCGACGTTTTTAAGGAGAAAAGATAAATAAATAGTATTTTGTCTAAAAATCGTTTCTTTAAGGGAGAAACGATTTTTTTCTTTATATAGGATATGACATTTTTTTTTCCTTCTTAGAAGTATAATATACATAAATTATGAGACAAGTGAATAGAAGTATATTATGAATATTTTAAAGGGGGGTCTGATGGTGTATGTGTATGTTGAATACTTACTCTTAGAGAATGCAATTATAAATTTTATTATATTATATGTTACAAATAAAGTTACAAGAACAAAAACAAATAAAATTAGGATTTTAATTGCGGCAATTGTTGGTTCCCTTTATGCACTAGTGGTATTTTATCCTGAATTCCATTATCTAACGAAATTTTCAGTTAAGGTGTCTGTTTCAATATTGATGATAGTTATAGCTTATAATCCGGCAAAGCTTAAAACGTTTATAAAACTCCTTGCTTATTTTTATATAATTTCATTTATTTTTGCAGGAGCGGGATTAGCTGTATTTTATATTTTGAAAAATAGTGATTTGACTTATCACAAGATATATTTTATAAATGATTTTACGTCTCAACTTCTTATTATAAGCATAACATTTTCCGTATTATTAATAAGATATGTTTTTAACTATTTTAATTTAAAACTTAATAAAGAAGATGTATTTACGGAAGTAGCCGTGACTTTGAGAGGAAGGAAGGCAATATTTACCGCTTTGGTAGATACGGGAAATTCTCTTAAAGAGCCTATAAGTCAAAAACCTGTAGTTATTGTGGAATTTGAAGCTATTAAGAATATACTTCCGTTAAAATTACAAAATTACTATATGAAAAATAAAGGTTTTAATTTAGATGATTTTACAAATATAATGATGGAATTGAAAGATGAAATAAAATTAAGGTTTATACCTTTTAAATCCATAGGGAAAGACAACGGCATACTGATTGGATTTAAACCGGATGAACTGGATATTTTAAATGAGAAGATAAATAGAAGAATAACTCAGGATATAGTAATAGCGATATATAACAACAAAATGTCAGATGGGGAAAAATATAAAGGATTGCTTCATCCGGAGATCTTATATAAGGGGGTATAAAAATGTTTATAAACATCAAATATAAAATTAATAAATTTCTTTTTAAGATACTTTATAGATTGGGAATCAATAATATACATTATATTGGAAGTGGAGAAGTTCTTCCTCCGCCGTTAAAACCGGAAGAGGAATTGTATTATGTTTCCAAATTAAAAGAAGATGCCGATGTTAAAAGTGTATTGATAGAGAGAAATTTGAGGCTCGTAGTGTATATTGCAAGGAAATTTGAAAATACGGGCATAAATATAGAGGATTTAATATCCATAGGAACTATAGGACTTATAAAAGCAGTTAATACTTTTAATCCTGATAAAAATATAAAATTGGCGACTTATGCTTCAAAATGTATTGAAAATGAAATACTCATGTTTTTGAGAAGAAATAGTAAATCAAAGGCGGAGATATCCTTTGACGAACCATTAAATGTTGACTGGGATGGAAATGAACTTTTACTTTCGGATATATTGGGAACAGAAGGAGATACTATATTTAAATTTTTAGAAGAAGAAGTGGATAAAGAACTTCTCAATGAAGCAATCGACAAATTGTCAAATCGGGAAAGGAAAATAGTGGAATTAAGGTTTGGCCTTAAAAACGGAAAGGAAAAAACTCAAAAGGAAGTGGCGGATATGCTTGGAATATCTCAATCCTATATATCACGGCTTGAAAAAAGAATAATAAAAAGGCTTAGAAAAGAAATGATGAGAATGGTTTAATTAGTGAATAAAAAAAAATCTACAGGTAATAATTTTATTTTAAAGGGGCAAAACTTATTGAAAGGAATGAAGTGGATGCATACCAATAAAGTAGAAATTTGTGGAGTAAATACTTCAAAATTACCTGTCCTTACCAATGAAGAAATGCAGGAACTATTTAAAAAAATAAAACAAGGAGATATGGAAGCAAGAAATAAGTTTATAAATGGGAATTTAAGATTGGTTTTAAGCATTATACAGAGATTCAACAGAAGAGGTGAGTATGTAGACGATTTGTTCCAAGTAGGGTGTATCGGCCTTATAAAAGCTATTGATAATTTTGATACCAGCCAGAACGTTAAATTTTCAACTTATGCGGTGCCTATGATAATAGGAGAAATAAGAAGGTATTTAAGAGATAATAATCCCATAAGAGTAAGCAGATCCTTAAGGGATATTGCTTATAAAGCCCTTCAGGCAAGAGAACACCTTATATATAAGAATTCAAAGGAGCCGACTATAACAGAAATTGCGGGAGAATTAGGTATTCCAAAAGAAGAAGTGGTTTTTGCTTTAGATGCCATTCAAGAGCCTATTTCCTTGTTTGAACCTATATACCACGATAGTGGAGATGCAATATATGTGATGGACCAGGTTAAAGACGAAAAAAGTGAAGATGAAGTTTGGCTTCAGGGAATAACGTTGAGGGAGGCTTTAAGCAAATTAAACAGCAGAGAAAAACTGATATTGAATTTAAGGTTTTTTGAAGGCAAGACTCAAATGGAGGTTGCAGAAGAAATCGGCATCTCTCAAGCCCAAGTATCAAGACTTGAAAAAAATGCTCTTAAAAGTATGAAAAAATATGTGTAATTAAAATAATACCTCACCATTTTTAGGAATATTTCTTATATATATTAAAGTATATATATAGTAAAGAAAATAAGAAAAGGATTGGTGAGGTATTATGTTGAGGTTATCTGATATGCGTCAAAAGGAAGTAGTTAATATTGATGATGGTACAAGAATCGGATTGATATATGATTTTGAAATAGATTTAAATTCGGGAGATGTATCGGCAATAATTATACCGGGAGAGGGAAAGATACTCAATTTTTTTGGGAAAAGCCAAGACTTGATTATTCCCTGGGAAAACATAATTAAAATAGGAACCGATATAATCCTGGTGGACTTAAAATATAGCAGAAAATAAGGGATTAGACAATTTGAATTTAATATATTATAATCAACTTAGATAATAATTAAATGAGGTGAGAAGATGAATTGTCCCTTTTGTGATTACTATGAGACAAAAGTAGTGGATTCGAGGCCGACGGATGAAGGACAAGCCATTAGAAGAAGAAGAGAATGTATAAAATGCGGGAGAAGATTTACTACTTATGAAAAAATTGAAGAGATACCATTGGTCGTAATAAAAAAAGATGGAAACAGGCAAGCTTATGATAGAAATAAATTACTTACAGGGATAATTAAAGCCTGCGAAAAAAGGCCCGTGTCTATGGCTGTTATAGAAAATATGGTAAATGATATAGAAAAACGGCTGTATAATTCTATGGAGAAAGAGATAACCAGTAAATATATAGGGGAAAATGTAATGAATGAGTTAATAAAAGTTGATGAAGTGGCTTATGTGAGATTTGCATCTGTATATAGACAATTTAAAGATCTGAATACTTTTATGGATGAATTGAAAAAGATATTGGATAAGGAAAAATAATACTGCTTTCGGAGGAGTTCAATATGGATTTCATAGAAAAATCTTATAAAGAAATGATCTATTACGAAATACCTTTTTTTAATGAGAATAAAAATGTTAAAACTATTTTTACATCAAGAATTGGATTTAATAAAGGGAATATTTTAAATAATTTAGCTTTGCTGTTTGATGAACCTGAAAATAAAATTGTATTTTCTAACCAAGTTCATGGGAATAATATATCAATAATTAAGGATATAAATTTTTATAACGAAACAGAAAAACCTAAGGGAGTAGATGGACTTCTCACAGATAAAAAAAATATAGTATTGGTTACTGTTCATGGAGACTGTGTTCCATTATTTTTCTTTGATAAGAAAAGAAAAATTATAGGATTGGCTCATGCAGGATGGAGAGGAACTTTATCGGATATTGGTGGTAAGATGATTAACTTAATGAAAAGAGAATTCGGTTCCGAACTTTCTGATATTATTGTGGGAATTGGACCTTCTATCGGGCCCTGCTGTTATGAAGTCGGGGAAGAAATCTACGAATCATTTGTCGGTAAACATCTTTTTTTAATTGAATGTTTTGAGAAGAAAGAAGGAAAATATCATTTGAATCTTTGGAGAAGTAATGAATTGCTTATTTTAAGAGCAGGAATTCTTAAACAAAATATTGTTAATAGCTGCCTATGTACCAGTTGCCATAATGACAGATTTTATTCCTACAGAAAAGAGAGGACAATGGAGCGAATGGCGGCCGGAATTAAACTAATGGGATGAATAGGAGAATAGACTATGTATGAAAAAATACTTGTTGTTGATGATGAGGAGCATATTGTTGAACTTCTTAAATATAATCTGGAAGCTAACGGTTATGCTATAAAATCAACTTATAGCGGCAGGGAAGCTTTAAACATGGCAGAGAAAGAAAAATTCGATTTAATAATATTGGATTTAATGCTTCCCGAAATTGATGGTATTGAAGTTTGTAAAAGATTGAAAGAGAATAGTGATACCGCGAATGTTCCGATTATTATGCTTACTGCCAAAAGCGGCGAAATAGATAAGGTTTTGGGCTTAGAAATAGGGGCGGACGATTATATAACGAAACCTTTCAGCGTGAGAGAACTTCTGGCAAGGGTCAGAGCTTTATTGAGGAGAGTCAGCAAGAAAACGGAAATAAAAGGGAAAGTTATCATCGATAAAAGGATAATCATAGACCTGGATAAGCATGAAGTTTATAAGGATGATAAATTAGTTGATTTGACTCTGAAGGAATTTGAACTCTTGAAAGTCCTTTTGGAGAGTAAGGGAAAGGTATTTTCCCGGGATATGCTTTTAAATATGATCTGGGGTTATGATTATTTTGGGGAAACAAGGACAGTAGATGTGCATATAAGAAACTTAAGAAAAAAGATTGAAGATGATGATAAAAATCCTAAATATATAGAAACTGTAAGAGGAGTGGGCTATAAGTTTAAATAGGAGGGAAAATGAAAAAGAAGATATTTGTAATTCTTTTATTATTGTCTTTGATAGCAATAACGATTTTGTTTGTTGAATTTTTGAGTTCTCAAAGGATTGTTTACGGTACGGTAGCAAACATCAAACTTGCTTATTATATTTTTGTATTTATATTTATAGGATTCCTTATGACACTTTTAACTTATTTTTATAGAAATAAGGATTTTAAAATATTATCTAAGGAATTCAATGAGGTAAACAAGCAATTAAATAGTACTATATTGCAACTTAGGGAAAATAATATAAAGTTTAAATCCATTTTGACAAGTATTACCGACGGAGTAATTGCGGTGGATAACAATAAGAATATAATTTTTATTAATTCTTCTGCCGAAAAAATTTTTAAAATGGATGAAGAAGAAAGCATAGATAAAAATTTGGATTATATCATTAAAGACGAGAAAGCACAGCAGGTATTTTATGAATTATTAACAAAAAACGGAGAAGAAAGGGAATATGAAATTTCGGGACTCGATCACAAGGTGATGAAAATCAATTCTAATTTTATTTTTGAAGATAAGAACTCCAGGGAAAAACTTGGAACAATCTTTGTAATACGGGATATAACCGAATTAAAAAAACTCGAGAGTATAAGAAAAGATTTTGTGGCAAATGTAAGCCATGAATTAAAAACCCCTTTAACTTCTCTGAAAGGATTTATAGAAACCCTTAAGAGCGGTGCAATGGAGGATCCCTCAGTATCTGATAAGTTTTTAAATATTATGGACATAGAAGTAAACAGAATGAATGCTTTAGTGGAAGACCTTCTGATGCTGTCTGAAATAGAAAGTGAAAAAAGGAATGCACTGGATGAATATTTTCATATAGAAGAAGTAATTGATGAGGTATTTCAGGTTTTGAATATTAAAGCTGAGAAAAGGAATATTGTATTGTCCCGGGGAATAAAGAAAGGGATACCTGCTATATATGGAAATTTTAATTATTTTAAGCAGATGATATTAAATTTAACCGATAATGCAATAAAATATACCCAAAAGGGTGGAAAAGTAGTTGTCAAAGCGCAGAAAATCAGAAGCCACGTTGTCATAGATGTAATTGATACAGGTATAGGAATAGCGCCGGAGGATCAGAAAAGGATATTCGAGAGATTTTACAGAGTTGATAAATCAAGATCTAAGCAGATGGGAGGAACAGGATTAGGTCTTGCAATAGTAAAGCATATAGTATTAATGTTTAAGGGGACGATAACGATAAACAGCAAGCTTGGAGAAGGTTCAATTTTTACTGTAACCATACCTTTAGATGGGAAAGACTAAAAATAAATATATAATACAAGGGATGATACCATGAAGAAAAATATTCTCAATGACATAATACTGCAAAGTATTTTGCAGTATTCTTATATTGGAATCCATGTTATAGACGAGGAACGGAAAACCATAATTTATAATGAGGCTATGGCAAAAATAGAAGGATTGGAATCTCAAAATGTAATCGATAAAGACTTACTGTCTATATTTCCAAGTCTGAACGAAGAAACGAGCACACTCCTTAGCGTAATGAAAACTAAGGAACCTATTATTAATAAAACTCAGACATATTTAAATTATAAAGGACAAAAAATAACAAGTGTGAATTCAACAATTCCAATATTCTGTAATGGAAAAACTGTGGCGGCATTGGAAATAGCAGAGGACGTTACTCATATCAGAAAGCTCTCCGATCAGCTTATTGATCTTCAAAATGATCTTGTTACAACAAACAAAACTAAAGGAAATATAGGAATCAGAAAATATAAATTCAGCGATATTATAGGAAATAACGATAAAATGAAAATAGCTGTAGACATAGGTAAAAGGGCCAGTAATACCATATCCAGCGTATTAATATATGGAGAAACCGGATCGGGGAAAGAGCTTTTTGCTCAGAGCATACATTATGGAGGGATCAGAAGAAAAAAACCTTTTATAGCTCAGAATTGTGCTGCTATACCTGATACCCTCCTTGAAGGAATCTTTTTCGGCACTGAAAAAGGTGGTTTTACAGGGGCCATAGAGAGACCCGGAATATTTGAACAGGCAAGTGGAGGGACTTTAATGTTGGATGAAGTAAATTCTATGCCTGTAATGCTTCAGGCGAAGCTGCTGAGAGTACTTCAGGAAGGCTACATTAGAAGAATCGGCGGGGTTAAAGATATACCTATTGATGTAAGAATTATTGCTACCGTTAACGAAGATCCGGATGAATGTGTAAAAAAGGGATTATTAAGAAAAGATCTTTATTATAGATTAAATGTGGTGTATATAAAGATTCCTCCCCTCAGAGAGAGGGTAGATGATATTCCTGTTATATGTAATTATTTTATTGATAAATATAATAGAAATTTAAATAAGGATGTATGGATAATATCGGATGATGTACTAAATTCTTTTTATACGTATTCATGGCCCGGAAATGTAAGAGAACTGGAAAATGTAATCGAGTCAGCCATGAATTACATATCCGATGATGAGCATACTTTAAAAAAAGAGCATTTTATAACAAATTCCCATATATTTAAAAAGTATGATAATCCAAATGTCTTAGATAGTATGGATTTATCAATACCTCTTCCTAATTTAATGGATAATATTGAGTGTAAAGTTATAAGCTCCGCATTTGAGAAATGTAATTATAACGTTTCAAAAACAGCTAAAAAGTTGGGAATCAAAAGGCAGACTCTTCAACATAAAATCAAAAAGTATCAATTATAGCATTTATCGCCATGCAAATATATTGGCGTTAACGCCAATATATTTGCATGGTAATATTTTTTTGCTTTAATATTTCCATAAATTTCTTTTGAGAAACCTCTATATTTCCAAATTCTGCTCTTAAAACCCTTTTCAATATTTGTTGGCAAGGTTATTGCATATTTATATTAAAGGATAATAAATATTAATAAAATTTGGAGGTGCTCTTAATGAGAAAAGAAAATGTCAAAATTATTATTTGGGGCCTTGGTGCCATGGGAAAAGGCATGGCAGAAGCATTGCTTGCTAAAAAAGGCGTTGATATTGTAGGAGTGGTTGGAAGAGGTAATAAAGTTGGTAAGAGCATGTATGATTTTCTCGATGTAAAGAGAGGAAACAGAAAAGATGTCATCATTGGAACAAGGGATGAAGTTATCACTGAAAAAGCAGCGGATTTGGTACTTCTTGCAACGGATTCCTATACAAGAAATGCTTTTGATAAAATGAAATTTTGCTTGGAAAAGAAGATCAATGTTATAACTACTGCAGAAGAAATGGCTTATCCGAAGGCAAAAGAACCGGAACTTACAAAAGAATTAGATAAAATTGCAAAGGAAAACGGTGTTACTGTATTAGGAACAGGAATTAACCCGGGACTTATTATGGATTTACTTGTAGTGATTTTAACCGGCGCTTGCCTTGATGTTGATCATATTAAGGCAGAAAGAGTTAACAGCCTTTCACCTTTTGGGACTACTGTAATGCATGAACAAGGAGTAGGGATAACTGTTGACGAATTCAACCAGAAAATGAAGGAAGGAAAATTGGCAGGCCATGTTGGTTTTGCTGAATCAGTTAATATGATAGCAGATGCTTTGGGATGGAAATTAAGCAAGAAAGTAGAGCAAACCATGGCTCCTATAGTTTCAAAGGTATACAGAAAAACTCCTTATGTTGAAGTTCAACCCGGAAATGTGGCTGGATGCAAGATGTTAGGCTATGGATATGTTGATAATGAATTGAAAATAGAGATGGTTCATCCTCAACAAGTTGAGCCTCAATTGGAAGGAACAAATACGGGAGATTATATAACAATTAAAGGGACACCTAATATAAATATGTCGAATAAACCTGAAGTTCCCGGAGGAATAGGTACGATTGCAATGTGTATTAACATGATACCTCAGGTAATCAATTCACGTCCTGGACTTAAGACAATGTTGGATTTACCGGTACCGAGAGCAATAATGGGAGATATGAGAGAATTCATTGAAGAAGAATAATAATATTTATTTAAATTGAAGAGGAAGGGATATAAATGGATGCAAAAAAAGGTACATGGGTAAGAATTCATAATATTGTATTGAAGTCGGAAGAAAGATCGCCTCATTTGCCTGAAGATACTCGAAAGGTACCATTGGAAATGTGGGTAAAGGGATTTCTTCTTAACGACGAAGCAAATATCGGAGATATGGTGGAAGTTGAGACTTATATAGGACGCAGGGAAAAAGGAAAATTGGTGGAAGTTAATCCTTATTATACTCATAGCTTTGGAAAATGCGTTCCAGAATTACTTTATATAGGCAGACAATTGAGAGGAATAATCAGCAAGGAAGGTGATCGATAATGAGTAAGGATATGAGCTTTGAAGCTGTAATGGGCAGAAGGTCTGAAATTATGAAAAAAGCTATAGGAATTGATTATGATGCTTTTGAGTCAGACGGTATAGTTTTTGATTATGAAAAGATGATGCGAGAAACCGGATACAGTCTTCAAGAGATAGAAAGGATACAGAAGGAAACAGGCGTCGGCAATACACCTCTCCTTGAATTAAAGAATCTGACCGAATTAGCAAGAAAATATGCACCGGAAGGAAAAGGAGCAAGGATATTCATTAAAGACGAAGCGGCAAACCCATCGGGAAGTTTTAAAGACAGAAGAGCGGCAACGGCTTGTTATCATGCCCAGAAATTAGGGTATAAGGGAGTTGTTGCGGCGACCAGCGGAAATTACGGAGCAGCGGTGGCAAGCCAGGCTGCCATGAGAGGGCTTAAGTGCATAATAGTTCAGGAATGTTACGATTCAAGAGGAGTAGGACAGCCGGAAATAATAGAGAAAGCAAGAAAATGTGAAGCACTGGGAGCGGAAGTAGTGCAACTTACAGTCGGACCGGAACTCTTCTATACATTTTTAAAGATTCTTGAAGAAACAGGATATTTTAATGCTTCTTTATATACTCCCTTCGGAATAGCAGGAGTCGAAACTTTAGGATATGAATTATCAATGCAGTTCAGGGAAAGAGAAGGAAAGGATCCGGATGCGGTAGTAATCACAAATGCAGGTGGAGGGAATCTTACCGGAACGGCAAGAGGACTTATAAAGGCAGGAGCTTCCCATACTCAGATAGTGGGAGCAAGTGTTGATTTAAGCGGACTTCATATGGCCAGTGATACACAGTTTAATAAAAAATCATTTACTACAGGTCATACAGGATTTGGAGTACCCTTTGCAACATGGCCGGACAGATCCGACGTTCCAAGGTCTGCAGCAAGACCTTTAAGATATATGGACAGATACCTTCTTATAAACCAAGGTTCCGTATTTTATATGACGGAAGCTTTAGCCCAAGTGCAAGGGATAGAAAGAGGACCTGCAGGGAACACATCCTTGGCTGTGGCTTTTTCATTGGCACAGGAATTGGACGAAGACAAAATAGTAGTGGCTCAGGAGACAGAATATACGGGAGCCGGAAAGCATATTCAACCTCAGCTTAGTTTCGCTAAGGAGAACGGGATTAAAGTAGAAATAGGAGATCCTGAGGATGAAGTACCGGGAAAGAATATTGTTCTTCCCAAGGATCCAAGTTATATCAAAGCAAAAGATACGGATATAAATAAGATGAGAAAGTCCTATATTAAAAATTGTATTAAACATTCCGATGCTAAGAAAGTAACTGACAAGGATATCAAGTTTTTAGCTGAAGAAACAAAGACAAATGAAGAATTTGTTAAGGAAGAATTGAAAGAATTAAATATTATTTATTAGTAGGAGGTAAAATCAGTGAAGAGAGCCGATGATTTTCAAGAAAGAAGAAAACATTTAGCTAATCTCTCGGAAGAAGAATTAAAAGAAAGATTCTGGGAATTAGCAGGAAAAATTGTTGATCCTATGGTTGATTTAGCATATAAAAATACGAGTCCTTCTATTGAGAGATCAGTTTTGTTGAGAATGGGATTTTCAAGCATTGAAGCTAAAGGAATAGTTGATAAGGCGGTTGAGAGAGGGCTTCTCGGGAAAGGTGCGGGAAATATTGTTTATAGATTAGCCAAAGAAAAACATATGGGCATAAGAGAAACCGGATTAAAACTCTATGAAGGTCAAATGTGGGAAGATGCCATTGCAGCTTTCAAGGGAGGTGCCAAATAATGGAGCTTAAACCTAATGAAAAATTGAGCATTGAGAATATTTTAAAGGACCTCGATAAATACAGGCCGAGAAGAAGAGGCTGGACGTGGAGAAAGGGAACAGGACAAAAGAGAAAAATATGGCAATTTGAATACCACGATACATCAGAAAATTTAAAGCAGTCTCAGCCGTTGCCTGCCTCAAAATATTTTGATAATATTGATCCTCAGCCTGAACCGGTTATAACCACGGAAATTGCTTCGGGAAGGTTTGAAGATGATATCAGAAGAATGAGAATGGCCGCATGGCATGGAGCAGATCATATAATGGTTATAAGAACAGCGGGCCAAAGCCATATTGACGGATTGATAGAAGGGACTCCTCAAGGTATAGGAGGAATACCGGTAACCAGGAAACAGGTTCGTGCTCAGAGAAAAGCATTGGATTTAATAGAAGATGAAGTGGGCCGCCCGATAAATTATCACTCTTATGTAAGCGGTGTGGCAGGCCCGGAGGTTGCGGTAATGTTTGCGGAAGAAGGCGTAAACGGGGCCCATCAGGATCCTCAGTATAACGTGTTATACAGGGATATAAATATGATAAGGTCCTTTGTTGATGCCGCTTCTGCAAAAAAGGTTATGGCATGGGCAGATATGGCTCAGATAGATGGTGCCCATAATGCCAATGCAACAGCAAGAGAAGCATGGAAGGTAATGCCGGAACTTATGGTACAGCATGCGCTGAACAGTATTTTTTCAGTAAAAGTCGGAATGAAGAAGGGGAATATTTGCCTTTCAACAGTACCGCCTACGGCACCGCCGGCTCCTTGTATGAGATTGGATTTACCTTATGCCGTAGCTCTGAGAGAATTTTTTACGGGTTACAGAATGCGTGCCCAGATGAATACCAAGTATATGGAATCGTCAACAAGAGAAGCTACAGTTACTCACGTTTTAAACCTTATGATTTCAAAACTTACAAGTGCCGATATTCAGTCAACTATTACACCAGATGAAGGAAGAAACGTTCCATGGCATATTTACAATATTGAGGCAGTAGATACTGCTAAACAAGCTCTTGTGGGCATGGACGGCCTTGAGGAAATGGTTGAGATAAAGAGAGATAAAGGAGAACTTGCGGACAGAGTAAGAGAAATAAAAGAAAGAGCTGTTCTTTTCATGGAAGAAATATTGGAAGTAGGAGGATATTTCAAGGCTGTTCAAGATGGTTTCTTTGTGGACTCGGGGTATTATCCTGAAAGAAACGGAGACGGAATAGCAAGACAGATTGATGGAGGAGTTGCAGCAGGTACAATTGTTGAAAGAGATAAAGATTATATGGCTCCTGTAACAGCGGTATTCGGATATAATAACGTAGCTCAATACGACAAAACCGCTGTGGACGATCCTTCCAAATTAATCGGAGGATGTACTTTTGAGGATCCGGACAAGATAATATATATTGACGAACTGGACGAAACCGATAATGTTAATATAAGAATGGAAGAAAATAAAGAATTAAGAAATTCCACAAAGATAAAACCGGAAATGGAATGGCTGGGAGACGGGACAATCCTAATAACAATGTTCCTGCCGGTAGAAGCAAGAACAGCAGAATTTGCCGCAATTGAAATAGGAAAGAAATTAGGGCTTGAAAATGTGGAAGCAATCAGTAGGGAAATAATGCAGGAAGCAGAAGGAACGAGAGTGGAAATTAAGGGAAAAGTTCCTTTCACGATTGATACAAGTAAGCTGGTTATTCCGCCTAAACCAGAAGTAATGACAGACGACGAAATCAGAGAGGAAATAGATGCTCATCCCATGAAAATTGTAGCTGCTACTGTGGGAGAAGATGAACATTCCGTTGGTTTGAGGGAAATTATCGATATCAAACACGGAGGAATTGAACAATACGGTATTAAGTGTGTATACCTTGGAACAAGCGTGCCCGTTGAGAAGCTGGTGGATGCAGCCATAGAGGAAAAAGCAGATGCCATCCTCGCTTCAACTATTATAAGCCATGACAATGTTCACTATAAAAATATGAAAAAATTGCATGAGCTTTGTGTTGAAAAGGGTATAAGAGATAAAGTAATAATTGCTACCGGAGGAACTCAGGTATCTAATGAACTGGCGGTTAAAACCGGCGTTGATGTAGGTTTCGGCAGAGGGTCAAAAGGCTCTGAAGTGGCTACATTCTTGGTTAAAAAAAGAAGAGAAATGAGAGAGAAAAATGAAAATTGATGTTTTGGTAGCTGAAATAGGAAGTACTACTACCGTTGTAAATGCTTTTGATAAGGTAAACAGCCCTTGTCCCGTATTTGCGGGACAGGGGCAGGCTCCAACCAGTGTCGGAGAAGGAGACGTGAATATCGGACTGCACAATGCCATTGATAACTTGTCTTTTAATCTAAAGACAGACAGTATAGAGTATGGTGAATTAATAGCTACAAGCAGCGCTGCAGGCGGACTCAGGATGACCGTTCACGGCCTCGTGTATGATATGACCGTAAGAGCGGCCAAAGAAGCTGCTTTGGGAGCTGGAGCCAATATAAAACAGGTAACTTCCGGAAAACTGAGGAAGAGTGATTTAAATAAGCTGATGCAAATAAACCCCAATATAATCCTCGTAGCAGGAGGAGTAGATTACGGGGAAAGAGAAACAGCCCTCTATAATGCGGAGCTTATTGCGAATTTGAATTTGGATATACCTGTTATTTATGCAGGAAATGTAGAGAACCAAGATGATGTAAAAGATTTGTTTAAAAACTCCAGATCTGAATTATATATAGTGGAAAATGTTTATCCTAAGATAGATGAATTAAATGTAGAACCTACAAGAAAGGTGATTCAGGATGTATTCGAAAAGCATATTGTTCATGCTCCAGGCATGCAGAGAGTAAGAGAAATGGTTACCGGCTCAATCATTCCTACTCCCGGTGCGGTTATGGTTGCTTCAAAGCTTCTTTATGACGATATCGGAGATTTGATGACGTTGGATGTGGGAGGAGCTACTACCGACGTTCATTCTGTAACGGAAGGCAATGAGGAAGTCTCTAGAATACTTATAAGTCCTGAACCGTTAGCAAAGAGAACTGTTGAAGGAGATCTGGGAGTGTATGTAAACATGCATAATGTTGTTGACATGGTAGGAAAAGAAAAACTGGAAGAAGAATTAAATTTATCCCCTGAAGAATTACAAAATCTTATTGACAATCATAAACCCATACCCAAAACGGATTTAGAAAAAGCTTTTGTAGAAAAACTGACTCTTCATGCAGCAGTTACGGCAGTTAAGAGACATGCAGGTATATTCAGATATCTGTACGGTTCCGGCGGAAGGACGACTGTTGCGGAAGGAAAAGATTTGACGAGAGTGAAATATATTATAGGTACAGGAGGAGCTTTGACAAGGCTTCCCCACAGAGTCGATATAATGAGAGAAATTCCCTTGAGCAATAAAGGGCACGAACTTCTCCCTAATAAAGATGTGGAAATATTGGTTGATAACGATTATATAATGGCTTCTTTGGGAATTTTGTCAAAGAAATATCCTGAAACGGCACTAAGATTATTGAAAAATAGCTTAAATATTAAATAAAATAAGTCCAACATTTATGTTGGACTTATTTAAAGTATATGGAGGGATATTATGGATTACCCAAGAATTGAAATAAATTTAAGCAAACTTAAACATAATGTAAAAACTATAACGGATAAATGTAAAGAAAATGGAATAAAAGTTGCCGGAGTTACTAAAGTATTCTGTGCCGATAAAAAACTTGTTAAAGCTTATGTAGACGGAGGAGTATCATATTTGGCGGATTCCAGGCTGCAAAATTTTCAAAGATTGAAGGATTTTTCTCTTCCCAAGATACTTTTAAGGCTTCCGATGATAAGTGAAGCAGAAGAAGTAGTAAAGTATGCGGATGCCTCTTTGAATTCGGAAATTGAAACAATTAGGGCCCTTTCTAGGGAAGCTGTAAAAATAGGGAAAAAGCATGAAATTATATTGATGGTGGATTTGGGAGATTTAAGAGAAGGATATTTTTATGAAGATGATTTGTATAAATCGGCAGAAGAAATAAAAAAACTTGAAGGAGTGGAACTAATAGGAATAGGCACTAATCTTACCTGCTACGGAGGGGTGATTCCGACTCCGGAAAATCTGGGCAGATTGGTTGAAATTAAGAACAATTTAGAGAAAAACCATGATGTAAAGCTCAAAATTATTTCCGGCGGAAACTCATCAAGTATTCCCCTTTTATATGATGGAACGATACCGGAAGGAATAAATAACTTAAGACTTGGGGAATCCCTTGTTTTGGGAAGGGAAACAGCCTACGGAAAAGATATTGAAGAAACATTTAATGATGTATTTAAATTAGTAATTGAAGCAATAGAAATTAAAGACAAACCTTCCCTTCCTGTCGGAGAAATAGGAAAGGATGCTTTCGGAAACGTACCTGTATTTGAAGATAAGGGAATAAGAAAGAGAATGATATGTGCCATCGGAAGGCAGGATCTTTTACCTGACGATATAACACCTTATGATAAAGAAATAACTGTTATAGGAAGCAGCAGTGACCACTTGATATTGGATATAACAAATAGTAAAATAAAATATAAGGTCGGAGATAAATTGGAATTCGGATTAAAATACGGAGGAATACTTAGAGGTATGACTTCGGAATATGTAAAGAAAGTTTATGTATAGATTTATATTATAAAATGAAATTTTCCGGAAATAATAGAGATAGGTGATTAAATGGATCTTTTCACTATGAATATGGAAAACAATTTAAAAAAGAATGCTCCTCTGGCGGAACGGATGAGACCGGAAGTATTAGAAGATTTCATAGGGCAAAAACATATATTGGGAAAGGACAAATTCTTATACAGATCTATAAAAGCAGACAGACTTTCCTCAATGATATTTTATGGTCCTCCGGGTACGGGAAAAACTACTTTGGCAATGGTTATAGCCAAAAGTACCAAAATGAATTTTGAAAAATTAAGTGCGGTTTCTGCAGGAATTAAGGATATAAGGGAAGTAGTAGACAAAGCAAAAGAATATTTAAAACTTTATTCCAAACGGACAATATTGTTTATCGATGAAATTCATAGGTTTAACAAAACTCAGCAGGATGCTCTTCTTCCCTATGTAGAGAGAGGAATAATAATACTTATCGGTGCTACAACGGAAAATCCCTATTTTGAGGTAAACAAAGCTCTTCTTTCCCGATGTCAGATAATAACTATTGAAAAGCTCAGCAAGGCGGAATTGAGAGAAATATTGATGAGAGCATTAAAAGATAAAGAAAAGGGACTAGGAATGTTTAATGTAGACATAGCAGAAGATGCCGTCGATTACCTTGTGGAAATTTCTGAAGGGGACGGAAGAATTGCATTGAATTCTCTTGAGCTCGGAGTGTTGACTACTCCGAAAGATGATAAGGGAATAATCAACATTGATCTGGAAGTAATTAAAGATTGTATTCAAGTAAAGCAAGCCAAATATGACAAGGGCGGAGATGAGCATTATGATACTATTTCAGCTTTTATTAAGAGCATGAGAGGGTCTGACCCAAATGCTGCCCTTTATTGGCTTGCCAAGATGATATATGCGGGGGAAGATCCTAAATTTATTGCCAGAAGGATAATAATATGTGCTTCCGAAGACGTAGGCAACGCTGATCCCAATGCTTTAACCGTTGCTTTATCTGCGTTCAAAGCGGTAGAGACAGTGGGAATGCCTGAGGGGAAAATCCCCTTGGCTCAAGCAGCAGTATATGTGGCTTGTGCCCCGAAGAGCAATGCGGCTTTTTCCGGTATACTTAAAGCTCTGGATGATGTTAAAAATAAGAGAATCGGAGAAGTCCCCGATTATTTAAAGGATGCAAATTATAAGGGAGCATCTGATTTTAACCACGGCATAGGATATAAATATCCTCATGATTATGAGAATTCCTTTGTTAAGCAGGATTATCTTCCTCCCGAGTTAAAAGAAGCAAAATATTATGAACCTACGGAAAACGGATATGAAAAAGTAATTAAAGAAAGACTATCAAAATTATTTGACAAATATAAGTAATATAATTTATAATTATATAAATATGATATTGACTTTGATGAGAAGAGTAGACATAAGTAATGTAAGAAGCGAATCGATGATGGTGGAAGGTCGATACAAAGCTTATGCTGAAGAACATCTCTGAGTTTCTGGCTGAAATCCTTTAAAGAGAGTAGGAATGACGGAACTGCACCGTTATAGGCAGGCAATATAGAATATATTGCAAAGAGTGGCTGTTTTTTAAGACAGCAATTAGGGTGGCAACACGAACCTTTCGTCCCTTCATAAGAAGGATGAAAGGTTTTTTTATATATTATTTTTACAGTTTAAAGAGAAAGGAGTAATTTCATGGAGAAAACTACAGTAAGGGAAATATTTGAAGCACAAGAAAAGTATTTAGATAAGGATGTCCAAATATCTGGGTGGATAAGAACCATAAGAAGCTCAAAGTCCTTTGGCTTCATTGAATTAAATGACGGAACCTTTTTTAAGAATATTCAAATAGTTTTTGATGAAAATTTGGGAAATTTCAAAGAAATAACAAGATATCAGATAAGTTCCGCAATAACTGTCCAGGGGGAGTTAAAGGAGACTCCTGAAGCACAACAACCTTTTGAAATCCGGGCAAAAATGATTAAGCTGGAAGGCAGTTCCGCTCAGGATTATCCTCTTCAGAAGAAAAGACATAGTTTTGAGTACCTGAGGACGATTGCCCATTTAAGGCCGAGGAGCAATACGTTTTATGCCGTATTCAGAGTAAGATCCCTTGCGGCTTATGCAATTCATAAATTTTTTCAAGAAAGAGGGTTTGTATATGTTCATACTCCTATAATCACCGGAAGCGATGCGGAAGGAGCAGGAGAGATGTTTCATGTAACCACTTTGGATATGGGAAATGTCCCTTTGAACGATGAAGGAAAAGTTGATTATTCCAAAGATTTTTTCGGAAGAGAAACAAATCTTACGGTAAGCGGTCAGTTGGAAGCGGAGGCTTTTGCTTTGGCTTTCAAGAATGTATATACCTTCGGGCCTACTTTCAGAGCTGAGAATTCAAATACCGGAAGACATGCGGCAGAATTTTGGATGATTGAACCGGAGATTGCTTTTGCCGATCTGTTCGATGCTACGAAATTAGCTGAAGATATGATGAAATATGTTATCAATTATGTTATGGAAAATGCCAAGGAGGAAATGAAATTTTTCAATTCATTTATAGATAAGGAATTGTTAGAGAGACTGAACCATGTAGCCAGCTCAAAATTTGAATATATCACATATACCGAAGCAATCGAAATACTTAAAAAATCAAAGGAAACCTTTCAATATCCTGTAGAATGGGGCTTGGATTTACAGACCGAACATGAAAGATATATTACAGAAAAAGTAATTAAAAAACCTGTATTTGTAATTGACTACCCAAAAGAAATCAAAGCCTTTTACATGAGATTAAATGATGATGGAAAAACAGTTGCGGCTTCAGATATGCTTGTTCCCGGAATCGGAGAGATAATAGGAGGAAGCCAGAGAGAAGAAAGGCCAGATATATTAGAAAATAGAATGGAAGAGCTGAAATTAGATAAGGATACTTATTGGTGGTACAATGAACTGAGAAAGTTCGGCGGGGTAAAACATGCGGGATACGGTCTGGGGTTTGAAAGAGCAATAATGTATATTACCGGTATGAACAATATAAGAGATGTCATACCTTTCCCAAGAACAGTAAAATCCGCTGAGTTTTAAAGTTATATTTTATCTATTGATTAACTGCCGTATATCTGTTATTATATATTTAAATGAATATTAAACGATGACAAGAAGTAGTAAACTTTTTCCGTTTTAAAGAGAGCTGTTGAAAGGTGGAAGGCGGCAATGGAAATGTTGAACTCGTCTTTGAGCTGTTAAGGTGAATAAATTAGCTTTAACCGGTTTAAAAAACCGTTATTTTAATAAGAGGACAGATTTTATCTGCCAATTAGAGTGGTACCGCGGACCTTTCGTCTCTATAGAGATGGAAGGTTTTATTTTTTATAATAGGAGGTTGTATTGTATGACGGATTATAATCCAAAGGAAATAGAGAAAAAGTGGCATGATATATGGGATGAGAATCAAACATTTAAGGCAAGTAATGACAGAAGTAAGAAAAAATTTTATGGCTTGATTGAATTCCCTTATCCTTCGGGAAAAGGACTTCATGTAGGCCATCCAAGGCCATATACTGCCATTGATGTTGTGGCGAGAAAAAGAAGGTTGGAAGGATATAATGTACTTTTCCCCATAGGATGGGATGCTTTCGGACTGCCTACGGAGAATTACGCGATAAAGAATAAAATCCATCCTAAAAAGGTTACCGAACAGAATATTAAAAGATTTAAGATTCAGCTTAAATCCTTAGGATTCTCCTTTGACTGGTCGAGGGAAATAAATACTACAGATCCTAATTACTATAAATGGACTCAATGGATTTTTTTGAAACTCTTTGAACACGGCTTGGCTTATAAAACCGAGATGCCTATAAACTGGTGTACTTCCTGTAAAATAGGATTGGCAAATGAAGAAGTAGTAGACGGAAAATGTGAAAGATGCGGGGGAGAAGTTATAAGAAAAGTAAAGAATCAGTGGATGTTGAGAATAACCGACTATGCGGAAAGACTGATAGACGATCTTGACTTGGTAGATTATATACAAAGGGCCAAGATTCAGCAGATAAATTGGATCGGAAAATCCGAGGGAGCAGAAGTAAATTTTAAAATTGCAGGAAAAGATGAGAACTTAAAAGTATATACTACAAGGCCCGATACTCTGTTTGGGGCAACTTATATGGTTTTGGCACCGGAGCATCATTTAATCGATAAATATAAAGAGGATATTGAAAATTTAGATGAAATAAATGAATACAGAAAAAATGCCATAAAAAAATCCGACTTTGAGAGAACAGAGCTTGTAAAGGAAAAAACAGGTGTTGAAATAAAAGGGATTAAAGCTGTAAATCCTGCAACGGGAAAGGAAATTCCCATATGGGTATCGGATTATGTTCTTGCTTCCTACGGCACCGGAGCTATAATGGCTGTTCCTGCTCATGACAGCAGAGACTGGGAATTTGCAAAAAAATTTGATCTCCCTATTGTGGAAGTTGTAAAAGGAGGAAATGTAGAGAAGGAGGCCTATATTGATACAGAATCGGGAGAATTGGTAAATTCGGGATTTTTAAACTGTTTAGATGTAAAAGAGGCTAAAGAAAAAATGGTATCATGGCTTGAAGAAAAGAAACTGGGTTCTCGAAAAATCAACTTTAAATTAAGAGACTGGGTATTTTCCCGTCAAAGATATTGGGGAGAACCTATACCATTGGTTCACTGTAAAAAATGCGGATGGGTTCCAATACCTGAGGAAGAACTTCCTCTTATGCTTCCGAATATAGAAGCCTATGAGCCTACGGATACCGGAGAATCGCCTCTTGCCAATATAAAAGAATGGGTGGAAACCACTTGTCCCAAATGCGGAGGGAAGGCTGAAAGAGAAACGGATACTATGCCTCAGTGGGCAGGTTCTTCTTGGTATTTTTTAAGATATATCGATCCCCATAACGATAAAGAGCTGGCAGATAAAGAAGCCCTTAAATATTGGCTTCCGGTAGACTGGTATAACGGAGGAATGGAACATACTACTCTTCACCTTCTTTATTCAAGATTCTGGTATAAATTTTTGTATGATATTAAAGTAGCTCCTACTAAAGAACCATACCAAAAGAGAACTTCTCATGGAATGATTCTCGGAGAAAATAATGAAAAAATGTCAAAATCAAGAGGAAATGTGGTTAATCCAGATGATATCGTAAAGGAATACGGAGCAGATACGTTGAGAACCTATGAGATGTTCATAGGCGATTTTGAAAAAAGTGTTCCTTGGTCTGAAAACGGATTAAAAGGCTGCAGAAGATTCCTGGACAGAGTATGGAAGCTGCAGGATATACTGACTGAAGGGGATTCCTATTCTGAAAAGATGAAGAAGAGTATTCACAAGGCGATTAAAAAAGTAAGCAATGATTATGAGACCCTTAAATATAATACTGCTATTGCGACTCTAATGTCACTTCTTAATGAAATTAATAATGCGGGAAAGATTAATAAGGCGGAATTAAAAACTTATCTTATTCTCCTTAATCCTGTAGCACCTCATATTACAGAAGAAATGTGGGTAGGACAAAATTTTGGAGGAATGTTGAATCAGTCTTCTTGGCCGAAATATGATGAAAAATTAACTATAGATACTGTGGTAGAAATAGCAGTTCAGGTGAACGGCAAAGTGAGAGGCAGGGTTACAATCAGCTTAGATGATTCACAGGAGAAGGTAAAAGAAAAAGTTTTAAGGGATGAGACTATAAGCAAGTTTATAGAAGGAAAGACTGTAGTGAAAGAAATCTTTGTACCGGGTAAAATATACAATATTGTAGTAAAATAAATATAAAACTGATAGCTAAGGTTATTTTCGTGAATACTTAGCTATCAGTTTTATATTTCATGGGAAAATCATGATTTCCTTAGTGTATATTTTCCGTTAAGTGGATTTCAAAAAGGGCTTCGTTAGTTTATTTTTGCTTCGATTGAAGCCCTTTTTATAATCCATAGGGAGATTATATTATAAATTATTATTTTTTCTTAATTATTATGGTTATGGTTTTTATATATGTATGAATTAAAATATGCTATAATATAAATAAGATAATTGTATTTACTATTTCATGGAGGTGTGTTATATAATGAAAAAAATCTTGGTGACAGGTGCTCTTGGTCAAATTGGGTCAGAACTGACTATGAAATTAAGAGATATATATGGCAGGGATAATGTTGTTGCCAGCAGCAGAAGAAAAAAGGAAGGTCAGGAATCGATAATTGAGTCGGGCCCCTTTGAAATTGTTGAAGTAACAGATGGAAAACAGATATCGGAAGCTGTTAAAAAATATAAAATAAATACAATAGTTCATTTAGCGGCTCTTTTATCTGCCGTGGGAGAGCATGATCCTCAAAAGGCATGGAATATTAACATGAATGGTCTTTATAATGTACTTGAGGTAGCTCGGGAGGAAAATTGTGCCGTATTTACACCGAGCTCAATAGCAGCTTTTGGGCCGTCGACTCCAAAAGATAAAACACCTCAGGATACTATTCAAAGGCCTGAAACCATGTACGGAGTTACTAAAGTTGCCGGAGAAATACTTTCCGATTATTATTTTAAAAAGTTTGGAGTAGATACAAGAGGAGTGCGTTTTCCCGGGCTTATTTCCTATGATACTCTTCCTGGGGGAGGCACCACAGACTATGCAGTACATATATACTATGAAGCAATAAAACACAAAAAGTATACCTGCTATATTCAAAAGGGAACTTATATGGACATGATGTATATGCCTGATGCATTGCATGCTATAGTTTCATTGATGGAAGCCGATCCGGATAAATTAATCCACAGGAATGCTTTTAATATTTCCGCCATGAGCTTTGAACCGGAAGATATCTATGGTGAAATTAAAAATAATATACCGGAGTTTACTATGGATTATGATGTAGATCCTGTAAGACAGGCTATAGCCGATTCTTGGCCTAATTCCCTTGATGATACGGCTGCAAGAGAGGAATGGGGATGGAAACCAGAATATGATTTGCCAAAGATGACGGTGGATATGCTCACCAAATTAGCTGATAAACTTAAGAAGTAGATATAAATCAAAAAAGGACTAAAGACTTATTCAAATAAGTTTTTGGTCCTTTTTTATATCATCATCTTTGTAACAATTTTTTTAAAAATAAATATATTTATATTAAAAGAATTTTGCAGTAATATATGTCATACATTATTTCTGCATTTATCATAAGGGAGTGGACATTTAATGGCAGGTAGAAAATATTATTTAACTGTAATCAGATCCAGAAATCATGCTGTAAAACTTCATTACGTATTGGATATATTAGATTCAAATAAATTTCATCTTGTATCAACTCCTTGTGAAATACAGGCTGGATGTAGTTATTCAATCAAATTCTATAACTTAAATGATTTAAGCATTATAGAAAATGAAGCTAAAGAATTAAGTATCGAAATCTTTGGTACATTTAGTTTTGAAAGAAAGGAAGGAAAGAATATTATTAAAAGGATAAATTAAATTATTTGAACAATCCAAACCTTTTCTTTTTTTCATTTTTATTTAGGATTTCTTTTATTTCCTCTATTTTGGATTCAAGACTTGATGTTTTTGAGTATAGTATATTTATATTATCTTTTATATAATTTGAAATTTCTTCTATTTTTATTTCGGTTTCTTTTTTAAAAGATTCTAAAGCACTATCTTCGACAGATGAAAATTTTTCTTCGTCTGTCTCTTTATTTGTTTCTTCTTTTTGTACTTTATCTATTTCTCTTTTTTCTGCTGTATTGAAATCTTCCTGTATTTCACTGAAATAGAAGGATATACTATTATCTAATTTTACATAAATATTATTTATCTTATTTTTTTCATTAAAGTTAGAAGAATTATTTCTAAAAAATATAAAGTACATATTTTCATTTTCCGCTGTAGCTTCTTTTTCATATTTCCAAGACAGTCCATAATCGGGAGAACAAATACATTTAATTTTTTCTCCATCAGAAAATATTATTTTAAGTATGCCATTTTCCTCCAGCATTATAGGAATATAAGCACAGTTTCTGATAGTTGGAATAGAGGTTGATACCCATTTAAAGTTGTTTGATTTTGTTAAAGATAACATTTTTGATTTTAAAATATAATCTTTATTGATTAATTCTTCCCATAAGATATGAATATTATTTTGAGTGTCTATAAAAAGATAAGGGAAAATATTGTCATTATTTAATGTTGATATCTTTTCGGGTGTAGGATTCCATTTATTTATATATACGTTATAATAGGTATAATATATATGGTTTGAATTAATGTCCTTGGCCCTATAAATTAAATGAATATTTCCCAGATTGTCTAAGTCCATAAAGAAAGGACTGAAAAATTTTTCTGAAATAGTATTTATAACAGTAGATTTTTTGATTTTTTCACTTTTTATTATCTGATGAATAGACCATATATTGGGATTTATTACGTTTGAACAGGAGTATAAAATAATAATATTATTTTTTTGTAATTTGAAATTTAAATTTGAATAGATATTGGATCGAGTATCTAATTTTGTAATATATTCTTTTTTAGGTTTTTCATTCTCCTCATTTTTAAATGTGTAATGAGTTAAATGTCCTTCATTATTAATGTAAATCAGATGAATCCTATCTTCCTCATCAATATCTGCGGCGAAATCAATTATTCGTTCATCTTCCACAAGTAACATGGATCTGTTTTTTTTGTTTTTGTTATCAAATATTGAACATACAAGTTTTCTGTTTTTTCTTAGTTGAAAAAAGTAATATCTGCCTTGAAGACTTTTTATTAAAAAGCCATTTTGTATTTTTAAAACCACATTTATTCCCCCCTTAATATTTAAATAAAATTATCACAAAACTCTGCTTAATTCATAATATGAAAGTAAAAGTGTATTTATTAAATTGAAAGGAGTGAAATATATGAAAAAAATAACTAAATCCAGTTTTTATGATCCTGATGCACAGAATAGAGCTTTTGAAGTGGATTGTATCATAGCGGACAAAGTATATGCACACTGCCAACAAAGGGAGTGCTTCCCGACAGTTGAAGTTTTACTGGAAAGCGGAACTTTTAGTCATATATCATTTAGACCTGGATTTATTGTGCCCGGGACCTTGGTAGTAACAGATATAGAGGGTAGACCTCATTTTAGGAGAGTACAGTTTACTTTAAGAATACCTTTTGAGGTAATAACAACTGATGGAAGTGTAGTAGAAGGATTTTTGCCTGATATTTATAAAGATGTAGTTCTCTTTATTCCAGATGCGAGAGATGAATTTGAATTCAGAGTTGTTGTTGAAACCAGTTCATTATTATTAGGGCAGCCTTTGCAGACTGGAAATAAAGTTACATTTGCGGTTGGGACGTTTATAATCATTAAAATTGTAGGAACTGTTCAACTGCTAATACCTACATTGGGATTTTGTCCAGAACCTCCGGAATGTGAAGAATTTAGTCCCGGTGATATTTGTGATGGTTTTGAAGAAGAGGAGTTTCCTGATTTCTTTCCACCTCAGTTTGACGACCTTTTCGATGAAGGGGAAGAAGACCTGGAGGATGAAAATTCAGAAGAATGTTAAGGACAGAGGAGTAGAGACTCCTCTTTTTTTATTGAAAATTTTTAGAACTGTGAATGTTGACAAAAATAAAGGGTTAGAATATACTTATAATGAATTGCCAAGTTATTTGGTTGGAATTGGAGGGCGGGAAAATGAAATTGTCAACTAAGGGAAGGTATGGTCTTAAAACGATGTTTCAATTAGCTTATAATTACGGAAAGGGACCTATATCTTTAAAAAGTGTTGCCGAAGAGGAAGGTCTATCGGAAAATTATCTTGAACAATTAGTTGCGGTACTTAAAAGAGACGGGCTCTTGCAAAGCGTAAGAGGGGCTCAAGGAGGATATATGTTAAGTAAACATCCCAAAGATATAACCGTTGGAAGCATACTTAGATCTTTAGAAGGTAATTTAGCGCCTGCAGCATGTGTCATAGATGAAGAGATGAATGTTTGCGAAAAAGAAGAATATTGTGTTACAAGAATAATTTGGCAGAGAATCAGAGATAGTATCTATAATGTAATCGATTCAATTACTTTACAGGATATGATTGATGAACAGGAAAATATACTACAAAAAAAGAAAAAGAAAATTCAGGAGGAAGTATGATGTCAAAATATATTTATATGGATAATGCGGCAACAACTCCTATTAAAAGAGAAGTATTAGAGGCGATGATGCCTTATTTTACCGATAAATACGGAAATCCATCCAGTATTTACTCTATTGGCGGTCAATCAAGAAATGCTATAGAAAGAGCGAGGGAAAAGGTATCCAAGGTTTTTAATGCTAAACCTCAGGAAATATTTTTTACGAGTTGCGGTTCCGAATCGGATAACTGGGCTATTAAGGGAATAGCCTATGCTAACAGAAAAAGAGGAAATCACATAATTACTTCTAAAATTGAGCATCATGCAGTGCTTCATACATGTCAATATTTAGAGAAACAAGGGTTTAGGGTAACCTATCTTGATGTTGATGAATATGGATTTATAAATTTAGATCAGCTGAAAGAAAGCATAAGGGATGATACCATCCTAATCTCAATAATGTTTGCCAATAACGAAATAGGCACTATTCAACCTATAGCTGAAATAGGGAAAATAGCAAAAGAAAAGGGTATATATTTTCATACGGATGCCGTCCAAGCCATAGGAAATGTAAAGATAGATGTAAACGAATTAAATATTGATTTATTATCATTGTCTGCTCATAAATTCTATGGACCAAAAGGAATAGGAGCTTTATACATAAGGCAAGGAGTTAAAATCGATCCTCTTATTTCGGGAGGGGCCCAAGAAAGGAATAGAAGAGCAGGAACGGAAAATGTTCCTTACATAGTTGGATTGGGAAAAGCAATTGAATTAGCCTGTGAAAATATTGACGAACATAATGAAAAATTAACTAAGCTGAGGAAACGACTCATAAAGGGCATATTTGATAATATAGATTATGTGAGATTAAATGGAGATGATGAAAAAAGGCTTCCCGGCAACGCTAATTTTTGTTTCAGATTTATTGAAGGAGAATCTATTCTTCTAAGCCTTGATATGGAAGGGATTGCTGGTTCCAGCGGCTCAGCCTGTACATCAGGGTCTCTTGATCCTTCTCATGTACTTTTAGCTATCGGCCTTCCTCATGAAATTGCTCATGGCTCTTTAAGGCTTACTTTAGGGGATTTTAATACGGAAGAGGATGTTGATTATGTAATTGAGAAGCTGACAGAAATTGTGGCGAGGTTGAGAGCTATGTCGCCGTTATACGACGAGAGGAGGGAGAGATAATCATGTATTCAGAAAAAGTAATGGATCATTTTAGAAATCCAAGGAATGTTGGAGAAATAGAAGATGCAGATGGAATCGGAGAAGTAGGGAATCCCAAATGCGGAGATATAATGAAAATGTACCTGAAAATTAAGGATAATAAGATTGAGGATGTTAAATTTAAAACCTTTGGATGCGGCTCAGCCATTGCATCTTCCAGTATGGCTACAGAAATGATTAAGGGTAAGAGCATAGACGAAGCCATGGAATTATCAAATAAGGCTGTAGCAGAAGCATTGGACGGACTTCCTCCTGTGAAGATGCATTGTTCCGTTTTGGCCGAACAGGCTGTGAAATCTGCTTTATTGGATTATTCGAAAAAAAATAATGTCCATATTAAGGGATTGGAGGATTTTGTACCGGAAAATGATGATTTTCACGGGTGTAAAATAGAATAATAGATCAAAATAAAAAAACTGCTGATATTCGGCAGCTTTTTTTATAACGAATAGGAAAGTTCTTGCTTATAAGATATTGATTAAAGAGAGCTTTCTGTAAATGAGTTTCAAGAAAAGTTACCTTATAATTTTTCAATAGAAATTTTTCTTATTTTAATAAATTTATTAATAAGTGAAATAATAAAAATATAACAGAAATTGAAAAGGGGAATTTAATTGATAAGATATAGCCAATTTTCAATATTAAAAATTGTGGACAGAGATAATGTACCCATAGGTACATTAAAAAACGTATTATGTACTGAGGATAATAAATATATAGATAGCCTCGTTATAGAGGACGGAAAGATATTTAGAAAAAAAATTATAATTCCTTTTGAGGGAATAGAGGATATAGGGAAAGATTCTATGATTATAAATTTAAATAGGGCTGAAAAAGAAGATTATAAAGAAAAAAAGGGTATAAAAATTGATTGCTTTATAGATAAAGAGGTAATTACAGAAAAGGGAGAATTTATAGGGTATATAAAAGATTATATATTTAATAAAGAAGACGGTGGGATATCCGGTTTTATTATTACTGAAGGAGTAATAGAAGATATTATTAATGGAAGAAGCTTTATTCCTTTAAATATAAGCCATGAAGTTAAAGATAAAAATATAATAGTTAAAGAAGAAATAAAAGACATAATTGACAACGGAAAAGATTATTACAAAAAACTGTTAGAATTAGAGGGAAGATAGTGTGGCAAACTAAGGATATAAATTTAAAAGGAGTGAAAAAGATGAATAATGGATTTAAAACCGGTATGTGGGTAGGAAGCATATTAGGAGCAGTTTTTGGAATGGCTGCCGTAAACAGGATGGATCCGATGCATAAGAGAAAAATGATGAGAAGCACGAGAAGAGCATTTTATAATATAAGAAACGGGATAATGTCCCTTTGGTAACGGGCAGCTTTTGGGCTGCCTTTAAAATACATTAATAAGGAGAGGAAAAACAATTAATGTAAAAAGTCCTTTAATGACGGGAATATTGATTTTACTATTGGCATTTCTGTTCTTTTTGATATATTACCTTATAAATATTGGAAATAAATATGTTAATGAAGATAAAAGGATTAAAATAAACGTAAGGAAAGTTTTTTTTGTATTAATATTTATAACTTTTATATATCTTATATATAAAATACTGAATAAGTATAGCTTTTTATCCAATCTATTTGGAATGTTTATCTTTTCTGTTATTATGGCATATTTATTTAACCCGATAGTAAATTTTTTTGAAAAAAGGAAAATTCGAAGAAGCCTTGGGATACTCATTGTTTATGCTATAATTCTGGGAGTTATAGTTATATTATCATTAACGATTATTCCCAATATTACAAAAGAAGCTAAAAAACTCATGGAAATACTTCCCCTATATCTTAACAGAATATTTGATTTTTTAAATAATATTTATGATAGATATTATTCAAGTATTTATAGTTTGCCTCCTCAGCTTCAGGGAGTTGAACAAGCGGTTATGGGTAACGCGGAAAATATGGGGAATATTTTGAGTGAAAATATAAAAAAGATTACAAGTTCAATGATGGATATTTTCCCTAAAATTACATCGATTATTTTGGTTCCCATATTTACGTTCTATTTGATATTAGATAAGGATTCCATTAAAAACAAAATATATATTACGGTGCCTAAGGATAAGAGGCAGGATTTTTCAAGATTATCGAAAGAAATAGATAAAGCTTTGGGCGAATTTATAAGAGGAAGGGTTATAGTGGCAATATTTATTGGAGTGTCCACCACTATTGCTTTGCTGATCTTAAAAATTCCCTTTGGACTTGTTATAGGTCTCATTGCCGGAATTGCAGATATAATTCCCTATTTCGGCCCTGTAATAGGAATTATTCCTGCAGTGATTTTTGCCCTTTTAGATAGTCCATTGAAAGCTTTATGGGTTATAATAATTTTTACTGTAATTCAACAGATTGAAAATGATCTTATAACCCCTAAGATTATCGGAGAAAGCATAGGAATTCATCCTATTACCGTTATTGTTTCATTAATAATAGGAGGCGAGATTATGGGAATATGGGGAATGGTTCTTGCAGTTCCGGCTGTAGCCGTAGGGAAAATAGTATTTTCGTTTTTCATGGAGAAGTTAAATAAAAATCAGATTATTGACAAATAATAGCTTTTAACTTATAATCCTATTTATAAGGCAGAACTTACGTATCGTCCGTTTGATTTGGGACGAGTTTTTTGTAGTTGGTTTAATTTACATATTGCTGAAAGCTAAAATGAGAGGTGTATTCATATGAAAAATATCGGGTTAAATGAAATAAGAAAGGAATTTTTTGATTTTTTTAAAGAAAAGAATCATTTGATTTTACCAAGCTTTTCTCTTGTCCCTAAGGATGATAAAAGCTTATTACTTATAAATGCAGGGATGGCTCCCATGAAACCTTATTTTACCGGACTCAAAACTCCTCCGGGGAAAAGGGTGGTTACTTGTCAGAAATGTGTCAGAACAGTGGATATTGAAAATGTAGGGAAGACTGACAGGCATGGTACATTTTTTGAGATGCTGGGGAACTTTTCCTTTGGGGATTATTTTAAGGAAGATGCGATAAAATGGGCGTGGGAATTTATTACCGAAAGAATGGAAGTTTCTAAGGAACTTATTTGGGTTTCCATATATAAAGATGATGAGGAATCATATAAAATATGGAATGAGAAAATAAATGTACCTGAGGATAGAATTGTAAGATTGGATAAAGAGGATAATTTTTGGGAGCTGGAATTAGGACCTTGCGGCCCTTGTTCGGAAATTTATATAGACAGAGGAGAAGAGTATGGTTGCGGTAAGCCCGATTGCAAACCGGGATGTGAATGTGACAGGTATGTGGAAGTATGGAATTTAGTTTTTTCTCAATACGATAAGGATGAGAATGGAAATTATAATCTTTTGCCAAAACCTAACATAGATACGGGGATGGGACTCGAAAGAATGGCAATGGTTATGGAAAATGCAAAGAATATATTTGAAGTTAAACAGATAAATGAAGTGTTAAAAGAAGTTGAAAGAGTAAGCAAGGTTTCTTATGGCAAGGACTCCGAAAAAGATAAATCCATCCGTGTGATAACGGATCATGCCAGAGCTATTACATTTATGGTTTCCGACGGCATACTTCCAAGCAACGAAGGGAGAGGCTATGTTCTCAGGAGGCTTATAAGGAGAGCTTCAAGACATGGAAAATTATTAAATATTCAAGGAAAATTTTTAAGCAAAATAGCTGAAAAAGTGATAGAATTATGGAAGGAGCAATATCCTGAGATCGAAAAAGAAAAAAATCGAATTTTTAGGATAATAGACGGAGAAGAAGAAAAGTTTTATGAAACGATAAATCAGGGCTTAGAGATATTAGATCAATATATATCAGATATGAGATCTGAAAATAAAAATATATTAGATGGGAAAAAGGCATTTAAACTTTATGATACTTATGGTTTTCCTTTTGATTTAACTAAGGAAATATTAAAAGAACGTGGATATACGGCAGACGAAATTCAATTTAACAGGGAAATGGAAGAGCAAAGAGAAAGAGCCAGAAGTGCAAGAGGAGGAAGTGAAAATAATATCTGGGGAACAGGAGATTTTTCACTAAAAATAGACGGAGATAAGACAGTTTTTAAAGGGTATGAAACTTTTACTTCCCCTGGAGTAGTAGAAAAAATAATAAAGGGAAACGAATTTGTTGGTTCTTTACATGATGGAGAGGAAGGAATAGTAGTATTAAACCAAACACCTTTTTACGGAGAAGGGGGAGGACAGGTTGGAGACACAGGAATCCTGTCAAAAGACGGTTTTGAATCTTTCGTATTAAATACTAAAAAGGATAAAGAAGGGCATATATTTCATTATATAAAGGTAAAAAAGGGAGTATTAAATGTAGGGGATGATTTAACTGCTGAAGTTGATGAGAAAAGAAGAAAGGATATTATGAGAAATCATTCCGCAACTCATCTTCTTCACAGAGCACTGAAAAATGTATTAGGAGAACATGTAAATCAGGCCGGTTCTTTGGTTCTCCCCGATAGATTGAGATTTGATTTTACCCATTTTGAGAGTATATCTAAAGAGCAATTGGCTAAAATAGAAGAAATAGTAAATGAAAAAATTTTTGAAGGCTTGAAAGTGGATACTGCCGTTACTTCCTATGATGAATCAAAAAAGATGAAAGCAGTAGCTTTATTTGAGGACAAATACAGTGATAAGGTACGAGTAGTACAGATGGGCAGTTACACTACGGAACTTTGTGGAGGAACTCATGTAAGGAATACTAACGATATAGGAATTTTTAAAATATTAAACGAGACAAGTATCGCATCGGGGATAAGAAGAATAGAAGCTATTACAGGGAGAAGTGTATATCAATATTTAAAGGAATTAGACGAAGAAATCGATAATATCGCTAACATTGTTAAAGGAAATAGAAATAATATAACAGAAAGAATTAAAGGAATTGTGGAAGAGAACAGACAAAAGGATAAAGAAGTAGAAAAGCTTATGGGAAAAATGGCGTTGTCTCTTAAAGACGATATTATCAAAAATAGTCATGAAATTAAAGGCATAAATGTATTGACTTATTATATTGAGAATATGGATATAAATAGTCTCAGAAATCTTGGGGATGAGATCAAAAATTCAATAGGCTCGGGAGTAATAGTTTTAGCATCTTCCTTGGATGGAAAACTCTCTTTTGTATCTATGGTTACTAAAGACTTGATAGATAAAGGACTTCATGCAGGAAAGATTATTAAGAAAGTATCTCAATGCACCGGTGGCGGCGGCGGCGGACGTCCCGATATGGCACAAGCAGGGGGAAAAGATATCAATAAAGTTAATCAAGCATTAAATTTGGTATATGATATAATTGAAAAACAACTTAAGTAAATATTTATTTAAACATTGTATATAATTATTTGTTTATGGTATAAATAATATAGGGGGTGTGTTTTGTGAATAATAACAATTTTTATGAGACTATGAAGTTTGAATCGCCAAAGGAAAATGTGAACGAGGCGAGAGATATCATTTTGACTGTTTATGAAGCTTTGAAGGAGAAGGGATATAATCCTATAAATCAGATGATTGGATATATATTATCCGGGGATCCTACCTATATAACAAGCCACAATAATGCAAGAAGTTTGATCAGAAAGATAGAAAGAGACGAGCTCATAGAAGAATTATTGGTATTTTATTTAAAGAATGAAGAAAAAAACAAATAGGAGAGATATCCGGTGAATTTAAAAAGATTCAGTATTGTTATTTTAATTGTCGTTCTGCTGCTAATAGGAGGAAGAACTTTTGCCGACAAAGAGAATAAAACCGTATATTTAGTAGTAGCAAACAGATTGACTTTAGATGATATTAAAACTATGTATAATCTAAACGATATCATCCGAGATGGAAGTATAGGATTGATGAATCCCCGAGGATTATCGGGATATAATGGAGCCGAGAGCTATCTTACCATTAATGCATCCAACAGGGCATTTACTGATTATGACGGAGGAGAATCGTATAATCTAAATGACTATTACAAGAAGTTATATGAAAAAAGAGTCGGAGAAACAGTTGGAGATGAAGATATCGGCATAGTCGGGTTTTCAAAACTTATTAAATATAACGAAGATAATTATTATAAACCTTATATCGGAGCATTGGGGGATAGTTTTCATAAAGCCGGACTTAAAACCGCCCTTTATGGCAATGCTGACATACTTGATAGAATCATAAGACCCAGCTCCCTTATTCCTATGGACTCTAAAGGACTTATTGATTATGGGAATATAGACAATATAATAGTGGATGATGATGAATTCCCTTACGGGTTCAGAACGGATTATAAAAAGATGTTGAAGCAGGTTGTTGATATCAGGGAAAAAGCTTCTCTTGTAGTTATTGATACGGGAGATTTGGATAGATTAGCTTCTTATAGCAACGAATTAACGGATAAGCAGTATTTTAATATTAGAAACAAAATATTAAATAATATTGATGAATTTTTAAAAGAGCTATCCCATAGCTTAGATAAAAAGAATTCATTGGTTATTATTATAAGTCCTAATGGTGGAGAAGAAAGAGTAAATGGCAGTATACTTTCTCCCGTGATTTTCTGGGGCGGAGGTATGCCAAAAGGAGTTTTATCTTCCTCAACAACTAAGCGTGAAGGATTGATTTCAAATATAGATATTGCTCCTACTATCATTAACTATTTAGGATTGCCTCATGAACAATTTTTAGGTACTAATGTTTATAGTATTAATAGAGATAATGGTTTTGAATTTCTTTATGAAGACAATAATAGAATAAATGTGGTTTCTAATTCAAGATTTTATGTTCTTGCTGTTTATTCTATATTATCAATTATAAGCTGTATATTGGGAACTCTTTTGGTTGTATTTAACGTAAAAATTTCAGGGAAAATTTCCAAGATTTTTTGGGGATTTATTATATTGGCCGGATCTATACCCTTTGTATTACTTATTAATTCTGCTGTTAATTGGAATAATTACTTTCAGTTTATTTTAAGTTTAATTGTTATTTTATCAATAACTTTTATAATATTATATAATATAAATAATAAAAGTAAAAAAAACATCCTGTACATTTCTTCTTTAGTTATATATTTGACTTTGGTTATAGATATGCTTACCAATAATAATTTGATAAGGTTTTCGCCATTAGGCTATGATCCGATTATCGGAGCAAGGTACTTTGGGATTGGTAATGAAATGGTAGGGGTATTTATGGGATGTATGATTATTTTATTATGCAATATGGAAGTTTTTAAAAAAAGCAAGAATAAAAATAGAATTATTTTATATTTAATATCTTTTTTAACTGTTTTTCTTATAGGAAGTCCAAAATTCGGGGCCAAGGTAGGAGGAACCATATGCGTTCTGTTTGCGGTATTAGTTTTTATATTGGAAGATCTGAATATAAGGATTAATTTTAAAAGTATGGTATTGATTTGTTCTCTGGTAGTAGTAGCTATACTGGGGTTTTCATATATAGATATTAAATTTAATTCAAATCCGACTCATTTGGGGAAAACCATACTTATGGCAAGCAGCCAAGGAGAAGATTTGATTAATAATATTATAATCAGAAAAATACTTATGAATATAAAGCTTATCGGTTCATCTGTGTGGACAAAAAGCTTATATATAAATATTGTTTCTCAATCATGTATTCTTATTTTCTGCGAAGATAAAATCAGAGAAATGTTTAATAAAAGAAAAAACATTTGCATCGGACTAATAAGCGGAATTGCAGGGAGTATTATGGGAATACTTGTAAATGATTCGGGGATTATACTCTCAGCATTATCTATGGTATTGTTAACTTCATATTTTTTGTCTATAACGGCGGAAGAATTGAATTAAGTATAGTGGAATTTAAGGAGAATTCCATAGGAAAGTAATATGAAACGGTGGGAAATATTATTGATGAAGAGAATAATTGGATTGGATTTAGGAGATAAAACTATCGGAGTAGCTTTAAGTGATCCCTTGTTGTTGACCGCTCAGGGACTTAAAACTATTAAAAGAATAGGGCTTAAAAAGGATTTTGCCCAAATCAGACAAATTATAGAAGAATATGATGTATGTGAAGTTGTTATAGGTATTCCTAAGAATATGAATAATACTATAGGGCCTCAAGGAGAAAAGGTACTGAAATTTATTGAAAAATTTCAAAAAGAGTTTAAGCTTAAGGTCAATTTGGAAGATGAAAGACTGACTACTGTAGTAGCGGAAAGAATGTTGATAGAAGGAGATGTAAGAAGAAGTAAAAGGAAAAAGATAATAGATAAAGTAGCTGCTACTTTTATTTTGCAGTCCTATTTGGACAGAAGGAAAAAAGGTGGTGATGAAACTGAGAAACAGGATAGAACTTTTTGATGAATATGGGGAAAAAAGAGAATTTGAAGTAGTAGCAACTTTTGGCCTCGATGATGTGGATTATGCTATTCTGATTCCGATTGATCAGTCTGGAGAGGGAACTTGGCTTTTTAGAATGGAGAAAGATGATAAAGGAGAGTTATTGCTTAAAATTGTAGAGGATGATCAGGAAATTAAGGATGCTTATTCTGCTTATGAGTCGTTGATGAAGGAAAGGATGCAGTGATCAATTTTATTTACAAGTGGGTGAGAAGATGGAGATTAATAATGATGTGGTAAAGAATAAATTAAAGGAAAATGGCTATAAACTGACTACCCAAAGAAGAGCTGTTTTAAATGTAATATTGGATAGAAAAGGAGAGCATTTAAGCCCGGAAGAAATATATGACAGTGTTAAAATTAAATATCCTGAAATAGGTTTGGCTACTGTATATAGGACTCTTATTCTATTTGAACAATTGGGGATCGTGTATAAGCTGAATTTTGACGATGGATGCAGCAGATATGAGTTAAATTCGGGAACTGCAGATCATCACCACCATCATTTGATTTGTCTCGGCTGTGGGAAGGTAATAGAAGTGAAACTTGATTTATTGGAAAATCTTGAGCAGGAAATTGAGAAACAGTTAAAATTTAAAATAGTTGACCATAATGTTAAATTTTTTGGATATTGCAGTGATTGCCAAAATAAATCCTAAAAAGGATTTATTTTTTTTAAAAGATAAGAAGAAAGAATATAGAAGATAATACATTGACATACTTATATATAAAGGAGTGATATGGTGTCAAGAAAACCAGCAAAATTAAAGATAATACCTCTGGGAGGTCTAGGAGAGATCGGGAAGAACATTACTTTAATCGAATATAAAGAAGATATTATAATAATAGACTGTGGAATGATGTTTCCGGATGATGAAATGCTCGGCATAGATGTGGTAATACCTGATATTACTTATGTTCTTAAAAACAAAGATAAGGTCAGAGGGATAATACTTACTCACGGGCATGAAGACCATATTGGAGGACTTCCCTATATATTGAAAAAGATCAAGCTTCCGCTTTACGGGACTAAATTGACCTTAGGCTTAGTAGACAGTAAGCTTAAGGAACATGGAATTCAAGGAGTGGAATTGAATGAAGTAAAAGCAAGAGATACTTTAAAAATAGGATGCTTTAATATTGAATTTATAAAGGTAAATCATAGTATACCGGATTCAGTTGCATTGGCAATCCATACTCCCATAGGGACAGTTGTTCATACAGGAGATTTTAAAGTGGATTATACTCCTATTAATGATGAAGTAATAGATTTGCATCAATTAGCGGAGGTCGGCAGCAAAGGGGTTTTGGTACTTCTTTGTGACAGCACGAATGTTGAAAGACCGGGGTATACTATGTCCGAGAGAACCGTGGGAGCGACTTTTAATGATATTTTCCAGAAGGCAAAGGACAGGATAATAGTTGCTACTTTTGCATCTAACGTTCATAGAATTCAGCAGATCGTAAATTCGGCATCCTTGGTTAACAGAAAAGTGGTAGTGTCCGGAAGAAGCATGGTGAATGTTATGAATGTTGCTATAGAAGACGGATACCTTAATGTTCCCGAGGGAATGCTTATAGATATTAACGATATGGATAAATACCCTAAAGAAGAACTGGTGATTATAACTACCGGAAGCCAAGGAGAGCCTATGTCAGCATTGGCAAGAATGGCTCATTCAGAGCATAAAAAAATAGAATTGATTCCCGGAGATTTGGTTATTATTTCTGCGAGTCCCATTCCGGGCAATGAAAAAACTATCTACGGATTAATCAATCAGCTATTTCAAAAGGGCGCAAATGTAATATATGAAGCACTTGCTGATGTTCATGTTTCAGGTCATGCTTGCCAGGAAGAACTGAAACTTATGCATACTCTTTTGAAGCCTAAATATTTCATACCTGTCCACGGAGAATACAGGCATTTGAGACGTCATGCCCAACTGGCTCAGGAATTGGGTATGCCTAAAGAAAATATCTTCATTGCGGAAAATGGTTCTGTTTTGGAATTTACGAAAAACGGAGCCGGCTTTGGAACTAATGTTCCGGCAGGCAATGTATTGGTAGACGGGTTAGGAATAGGCGACGTAGGAAATATTGTATTAAGGGATAGAAAACATCTTTCGGAAGATGGTCTTATAATCGTAGTTGTTACTATGAGTAAGCAGGAAGGAAAAGTTATATCAGGACCCGACATAGTTTCCAGAGGTTTTGTTTATGTGAGAGAATCTGAAGATCTAATGGAAGAGGCAAAGGAAGTAGTAAAAAATATATTATCGGAATGTGAGAGAAACAATATTACGGATTGGGCAACTCTTAAATCCAATATGAGAGACGGACTTAAAGATTATATATATGGAAAGATAAAGAGAAATCCTATGATATTGCCTATTATCATGGAAGTATAAACAATGGGGGAATGCTTTAAGCATTCCCTTATTTTTTAAGTTAGATTACAGGAAATATTTTCTTTTCTGTCCTTGCATGATATAATATTAAATGGGATTATTTTTTTATATATGTTTATGGTGTTTTTAAATAAGAACATGAGGAGGAGAGAATATGAATATATATGATGACGCCCACAAATTGGCAAGATCATTAAAAGAATCGGAAGAATACAAAGATTATGCGGAGAAAAGCAATAAGGTATTTAAGGATAAAAAGAATAAGGAAATGGTATTGGATTTTAAGAAAAAGGCCCTTGAATTTCAGATAAAGCAAGCATCAGAAGATAAAATAGATGCAGGTGAAGAGGAAGAAATTAAAAAGTTACAGGATATATTAATGCTAAATCCGGATATAAAAGATTTTTTTATATCTGAAATGAAGTTTTCTCAAATAGTTGCTGATGTATATAAGATTATAGAAGATGCTATTAATATAAAGGAGGAATAAAATTTTATTGGGAGGAAATGTTAAGAGAGGATGAATACGAAATATTTAACAAAGGCCAGCTTAATAGGAGGTATATATGTTATATTGGTGATGATTCAGATCCCCTTTGGAGAGCTTACTTTTGGACCTGTACAGTTAAGACTTTCAGAGGGGTTATGCTTACTGCCTTTAGTTGAGAGTGCGGCTGTCCCAGGGCTATTTGTAGGGTGTCTGATTTCAAACTTGATTTTATCCATTTATTCAGGATTTGGACTTATAGATATTTTAGGGGGTAGCATAGTAACTCTTGTGGCAGCTTATTTGACATCTAAAGCGCCGAATAAATTAATTGGAATATTACCCCCTGTGTTATTAAACGGGTTTATAGTTTCTCTTTGGGTTTCATACTTTACTAATATTCCTTATTGGATAACCGCTATAGGGATTTCTGTCGGAGAATTTGCATCTGTTTATATATTTGGAAGCATTGTACTTACAGCTTATAATAAATTTTTGAAGAAATGATATTAATTGTTTGTTCTTGTAATATTCCAACCGTTTATGTATAATTAATGTGAGTAACGATAAAAAGGTGGAGATTAAGCAATGGAAGAAATAAGGAATAAGAAAAGTGGCGGAAAAAATGAAAAAAAAAATAAACTGATGCTGATAATTTTACCTTTAGTGATATTAGTACTTTTATTTGGCAGTTTATTTTATTATAAAAAAAGTTTGGAACCAATGAATTTGAAGAATATGACTGAAGTATCCATTGATATTCCTCGGGGAAGTAACGTATACGGTATTGCAGGTATTCTTAAAGAGAACGGATTAATCAAAAGCAAGCTTGTCTTTGAATGTTTGACAATAAAAGAGAATAAAGAGGGAAGACTTAAGGCAGGTTCTTATACTTTAAATACGGGAATGAATTTGAGAGAAATTCTCGAAGAGCTTTCTACGGGAGGTAAAGATGATAATATCGTTACTTTTACTATTCCCGAAGGGTATGAATTGAGACAAATTGCGGATAAATTATCGGAAGAAGGCTTGGCAGATGCAAACAAATTTTTAAAGTTATCCGCGGATGCTAATAATTTCAGAGGAAAATTTTCCTTTTTAAAGGAAATTAATCAAAACCAAAGCTTAGAAGGTTATTTGTTTCCTGCTACCTATGAAATATTTGTTAATTCCACAGAGGAGCAAATTATAGAAAAGATGCTTGAAAAGTTTGAAGAGGTTTATGAAAATGATATTAAAGACCAGTTAAAAGGCCGAAATTTGAACGATTTGATAATATTGGCGTCTATAGTGGAAAGAGAAGGAAAATTGGACAGTGAAAGACCGTTAATTGCAGGCGTATTTAAAAATCGGCTTGATAAAGGAATGAAGCTTGAGTCTTGCGCTACGATTCAATATGCTCTTGGAGAAAGAAAAGAAGTATTAAGTTATGATGATCTGAAAATTGATTCTGTGTATAATACTTATATTCATAAGGGACTACCTCCCACACCTATTGCATCTCCAGGTTTAAAATCTATACGGGCTGTTCTTGAGCCTGAAAAGACCGATTATCTTTTTTTTAGGACAAAGAATGACGGCAGTGGAGGACATATTTTTTCCAGGACTTACGCAGAACATTTAAATTCCAATCCTAAAAAGTAATTTTATTATTAATACATGGTATATAATTCCATGTATTAATTTATGTATAAGAGGAGAGATTTTTTTGAATTACATAAATGAGGAATATATAGAAGAGTATATAAGATCAATACTTCCGGAGAGATCTGATTATTTAAAATCTATGGAGGAGTATGCGGACAGAAATCATGTTCCTATAGTTCAGCCGGAAGTTGCCCAGTTTTTAAGAGTGTTGTTGTTAATAAAAAAACCCGGTAAAATTCTTGAAGTTGGAACGGCAATAGGGTATTCTTCTATTGTTATGGGAGAATTTACAGGCCAAAACTGTAATATTACAACTATTGAAAAAAGGGAGGATATGGTTTCTGCGGCAGAAAAAAATATAGAGAAGACCAATTTCAAAGACAGGATAAATATAATTAAGGGAGAGGCTATGGAAATTCTGCCTTTTTTAAAAGATAAATATGATTTTATATTTTTAGATGCGGCTAAAGGTCATTATCTTGAATTTTTTAATTGCTGTATTGAATTGTTAAATAAGGACGGGATAATAGTATCAGATAACGTTCTGTATAAAGGAATGGTAGCAACTGACGAATTGGTAGTAAGAAGAAAAAAGACCATAGTTAAAAGGATGAGACAGTATTTAAAATATATTTCCGAATTGGAAGGATTTCATTCTTCCATAATACCTATTGGTGATGGAATTGCTGTAACTTGTAGAGTTTGATAATATGAAATTTTAAATAAGAGGAGAGGAGGAAAAAAATTGATTAAGCCTGAATTGTTGGCTCCTGCGGGAGATTTGGAGAAACTTAAAATGGCGGTAATATATGGAGCTGATGCAGTATATTTGGGAGGAGAAAGCTTTGGATTAAGGAAGGCATCCAAGAATTTCACTCTAAAGGAAATGAAAGAAGGAATTGATTTTGCCCATGAGAGGGACAGAAAGGTGTATGTCACTTTAAATATTATTCCTCATGACGAGGATCTGATAGGAATTGAAGAATATTTGAAGGATTTGCAGAGGATAAAAGTTGACGGGGTTTTAGTTGCGGACCCGGGGATGTTTGTGAAGGTTAGAAATACAATTCAGGATATGCCCATTCATTTAAGCACTCAGGCAAGTGCTACAAATTATGAAACGGTAATGTTTTGGTATAATCTAGGGGTTAGAAGAATAGTTCTTGCTCGGGAACTGTCTTTGAATGAGATAAAGGGAATAATCAAAAGAATACCAAAGGATCTGGAGATAGAAACTTTTGTCCACGGGGCCATGTGCATTTCTTATTCAGGAAGATGTTTGCTTAGCAATTATATGGCTGAAAGGGATTCCAACAGGGGAGGGTGTGCTCATCCCTGCAGGTGGAAATATTTTTTAATGGAGGAGGAGAGAGAAGGTCAGTATTTTCCGGTTTATGAGGATGACAAGGGGACTTTTATATTTAACTCCAAGGATTTGTGTATGATTGAGCATATTCCTGAGCTGGTAAAAGCGGGGATCAGTAGTTTTAAAATTGAAGGAAGAGTGAAAAGTCAATATTATGTTGCTACTGTTGTCAGGTCATACAGAATGGCATTAGACGAATACTTAAAGGATCCGGACAACTATGTGTATAAACCTCAATGGCTTGATGAAATAAAGAAAGCAAGCTATAGGGATTTTACAACGGGGTTTTATTTTAATAAACCTTCCGGCAGGGATCAGGTATATACTTCAAGTTCTTATATAAGAAATTACGATTTTGTCGGGCTGGTTTTAGATTATGATGATAAAACACGGTTAGCAACCGTGAGCCAAAGAAATAGAATGTTTGTAGGAGATGAAATAGAAATCTTCGGACCTAATAAGGATTTTGTGACTCAAAGAATAGAAAAGATGTGGAATGAATTCGGAGAAGAAATTGAAGTGGCTCCCCATCCTGAGCAGATAGTTAAAATTGAGATGAAACAAAGAGTTGAACCATGGGATATTATCAGAAAAGGCAGGGGAAGTGATTCAATTGGATAGGCCCATACTTATTGGAATAACGGGAGGGACAGGCTCGGGAAAAAGTACTGTTGCTAAGGAGATATTTCGTAGCTTAGATGAAAAGAATGCCGTAATAATTGAACAGGATTCCTACTATAAGGATCAAAGCAGTTTGACTTTTCAAGAAAGGATGAAGACGAACTATGATCATCCTTTTGCCTTCGATAATGATCTTCTTATAGAACATCTGAAATGTTTATTAAAGGGGCAACCTATACGAAAACCGATTTATGACTTTGAAATACACAATAGAAAAAAAGAAACCGTCTTGATTTATCCGCGGCATATTATAATTCTTGAAGGCATACTTATTTTAGGAGACGAGAGGATAAGAAATTTATTAGATATAAAGATATTTGTTGATACGGATTCTGATGTAAGGGTTATCAGAAGAATTATGAGAGATATAAATGAAAGAGGAAGGAGCCTGGATTCCGTTATAACTCAGTATATGAGAACGGTGAGGCCTGCTCATATGCAATTTGTGGAACCCACAAAAAAATATGCAGATATTATAATTCCTGAAGGAGGATATAACAAAGTAGCTATTGACATTATTTCGACTAAAATAAAGTCCATTATAAATAAATGATAATATCTCTGCAACAATTTGGAAATAATAAATATAGAAAATTGTTGCGGAGGTTTTTTTATGAGCAGATATAGAAGAAATTTGTTGAAGAGCAGAATTTTTTATTTTGCATTTTTTATTGTTATCTCATTTATTGTCTTAGGATTCAGACTATATTGGGTACAGATAATTAAATATGATGATTATTGTACCGAAGCATTAAAACAGAGAGGGGAAGAAACGAACGTATACCCGGACAGGGGAGTGATATATGATAAGAATTTCATACCCCTTACTAACAGAGATAAAATAAAAACCGTGTTCGTATTCAAAGATGATATAGAAAATAATAAGAATGTTGAAGATTTTGTATTGAAATATGGGGATATAGATAAGGAAAAATTATCTAAGTTTTTAAAAAGCAGTAACAAGATAATGTCCGTACCTTTATCCTCATCGGTCAGTCAAAAGGATATTCCAAAAGAAGTATTTATCCTTGACAAAACATTGAGATATAATGAGGAGGGGATTCTTTCCCACGTTATAGGTTATGTAAAGGAAAGCGAAAATAAAGGAGAAAGCGGAATCGAAAAGGTATTTGATGATATTTTAAAAAAGGAAGATTCGGAAGATGTGTACTTTGAATTGGATGGGAAAAGAAATGTTATATCCGGAGCCGGGTATGCTGTCAATAAATCTCAAGATAGCGGTAGACCTTCTTCCGTTAAATTGACAGTTGATTATCATATTCAGAAAATCGTTGAAAATGTTATGGATGATTATAAAGTAAACGGAGCAGTTATAGTTACCGAAGTATCGACGGGAGATATTGTAGCTATGGCAAGCAGGCCGAATTTTAATCAAAATAATATTGATACATATTTAAATAAGGGAAATATGGAGTTTTTTAATAAGGCTGTCCAGGTTTCTTATCCTCCGGGTTCTCTGTTTAAAATAGTTGTGTTGTTGGCCGGTCTTCAGGAGGATATGAATTTAGTCAATAAAGAATTTTATTGCAGAGGATACGAACAGATTAATGATCTGATAATTAAATGCAGTAAAGAAGAGGGCCATGGTAAAATTAATCTTAAGAATGCTTTTGCACAATCATGCAATTCCGTCTTTATTCAAATAGGGGAAAGAATAGGGGCAAAAAAAATAATAGAAATGGCAAAAAAATTAGGTTTTGGAGAGAAAATCAACATAGGACTTGTGGAAGAAATAAAGGGAAATTTACCAGAGGGGAGAGAATTGATAGGCCCTGCCATTGGTAATATATCAATTGGTCAGGGGACAATTGAAGTAACGCCTTTACAGATAGCTAATATGATTACAATAGTAGCAAATAACGGTGTAAAAAAGAGTTTGTCTATTGTAGACGAGATAGTTACGGAAGATGGCTATCCGGTGAAGAAATTTAACAGAGAAGATGACGTACGAATTATAGAACAGAAATATTGTGAGATTGTAAGGGATTATTTAAATGAGGTTGTAATATCGGGAACCGCTAAAAAAGCAAATTTGGAGGATATAGGAGGAGCAGGAGGGAAAACCGGCTCTGCCCAGGCGATACTTAATAAGCAGCCTACCATTCATGGATGGTTTGCCGGTTATTTTCCCAGAGAAAATCCAAAGTATACAGTTACCATACTTGTAGAAGAAGGTCATTCCGGTTCAAGTTCGGCAGTGCCCATTTTTGAAAAAATAGTACGAAGAATACAGGAAATTAACAGATAGGACTTGCACAAGTTCTTTCCTTTTTTCATATATTTTAATATGGGGAAAGGGGAGGTGTTTTCTGATGGAGGCATTGGTTATATTGGAGCTATTAGGGTTGATTAAACCCTTTTTCATATTTGCAGGATATATATCAAGTGCAAATTCCTTTCCGAAACCACTGACTAATGAAGAAGAAGAAAAATATTTAAAATTATTTGCAGAGGGAAACGAAGAAGCGAGAAACATTCTTATAGAAAGAAATTTAAGATTAGTAGCTCATATAGTAAAGAAATATGCTAATACAGGGAAAGATTCGGATGATTTAATATCTATAGGGACAATAGGACTTATAAAAGCGATTACCACTTTTAACAGGGATAAAGGCACAAGATTGGCAACTTATGCCGCAAAATGTATAGACAATGAAATATTAATGACTATACGTTCAAATAAGAAAGTTAAAGTGGAAGTATCTCTTCAGGAACCTATAGGAATAGATAAGGAAGGTAATGAATTACCTTCCGCATGTTAGACATATGTTATTACTCCGGCAATTTAGGGTATAAGGTCAAGGTGAAATTATCGTTTCTCTGGTCTTTTTCTTTATTATATTCTACCTTTTCCAATATGTTTTTCAAAAGCATATTTTTTTGCAATACATCATCTGTATTGTAATATGCATCCATAGCCATTTTGATTTTCGGGATAATATTTATGTCTCTCTTTCTTTTTTCCTCATTTTTGATTTTTGTCTTTATTACTTCTATATTTTTATTAGTATTATCAATTCTTTCACTAATATTTTTAGAACGTTCCACAAAGGTATTAACGTCATATATATTTCTCTCCAGCAAATCATATAAATTCAGTTTCTGCTCCTGCAATTCCTGAAGTTCTTTTTCAAGATTTTTAAGCTGTTTGTTATAGGCCGGCATAGCTGAACTTCTGTTGGGGATTCCATTGTTTTTTATTTCAAGCTCATAATTTCTTAACCATTCCTTTAAAGAATTTAAAAGCTTCTGTTCCACATAAATAAACTTGCTGCTTTTATTCCCGCATTTATTGGGACAAATAATATGAGGGTCTACATTTTTCCCGTAGGGCCTATATACCATCTTTGAACCGCATTTTTCACAGACGATTAATCCGGCCAATGGATTTTTAGGTCCGTTCACAAGCTTATATGGCACATGGTATTTTCCGTTTAGTATTTCCTGTGCTTTATAGAATACATTCTTTTTTATTATGGCCGGATGCTTTCCGTCAACTACAATCCATTCTGACTTAGGGCGCTGCTTAGTATCCCTTTTCTTATTCGGATCCTCTGATTTTTTTATATCTTTTTTTTTCCAAGTAATTTTACCTATGTAAACAGGATTTTTTAATATGTTCAGTACGGCATTTGATGTCCAGCCAATTCCTGTGTATGACTTATAACCCATTCTGTTTAATTCTTCTGCTATAATGGTACCTCCCATTTGCTTATTCACATACATATCAAATATAAGCTTGACTACAGCAGCTTGTACTGAGTTAGGGGTTAGGGTCCGTATGAATTTTCCTTCTTTGATATTGTAGCCATAAGGAGGTAAGGGAGATAAATAATTTCCGTCTTCAATGGAGCGTATTCTTCCTCTTTGGAGCCTTCTGTTTATCATCTTTAGCTCTTTCCTGCTCATAAATGCTTCAAATTCGGAGTATTCTTCGTCAAAGTCATCATTAAGATCATATGCTTTATTTAAGGTTATTATCTTGGTATTTGACTTCTTAAAGGTTTCAAGTATCAATCCCTGTTCCTGCATATTTCCTCTTCCAAGACGCTGCAGGTCCATACAAAGGACAGCATCATACATGCCTTGTTCAACCTCTTTTAGGAGTTCCAGCATTTCAGGCCTATGTATTAAACTTTCTCCGGATACTACTTCTTCATGTATTTTAACTATGCTTAAATTCTTTTCTTTGGCATACTTTAGAAGTGTTTTTCTATGCTTAGCAAGTGTTTCGCCCTGCCCGAATTCTTTCTCAATTTCTTCATCTGCACGTGATTTACGTAGATATATACATACATTCATTTTTTTGGCCCCTTTGTTTATTATATTTTATATTATATTAGATAAGAGGGTAAAATAAAAGATGTTATTATTTTATTTCCCAACCTAATTTATGGATTAGCTCAATTCAAATTATTGCAAAATAACTATTCTAAGGATATAATATATATAAATAAATTTAATAAAGACGGTGGGGAAAATAAATATAAAATCAAGAAAGCAACAGGTATTAAGAGATTTTATGAAAATGATGAATGTGTAATTTGATGTAGTTGAACCTTAACATAAGATGTATTTAAATTCTAATGGAGTGGATCCTGCATCAGACCACAAAGAAGTTGAACCTTAACATAAGATGTATTTAAATGTGGAAGGAAAAGTGGCAAAGGTAATAAACAAACATGTTGAACCTTAACATAAGATGTATTTAAATAAGAAAGGCTTGTTAATATCGTATTCGCAGATTTGAGTTGAACCTTAACATGAGATGTGTTGAAATTCTACTATATACACACTACCGTCCTCAAACTCAACGTTGAACCTTAACATGTGATGTGTGAAATTAATACTTGCAGGATATAATTAATAAAAAGAAAGGGATTGATTTAAGTGGATAATAATGAAAAGATTTATGATTTATTAGAAAAGATATATGTTGAGTTACAAGATACTAAGAAAGGCTTAAGAAATGAATTACAGGATACCGCAGAGAATCTAAGGAGTGAAATGCAAGATGGCTTTAATAAAGCAAATTCTAAGATCGATAACTTGGAATCTAAGACCGGAAGTTTAGAGAGCGAATTAAAAGATTTTAGAAAAGAGACTAGTGATAGATTTGATAAGTTGGAAAATAAGCTCGATGATATTGAAGCAAACAATGCAGATAGGCATGTTACTATTAATGGGGAACTAAAAAGGATAAAGGCTGGGTTGTCTAAAGTTGAAATAATTACTGCCGACAATTGGGGAGATATAGCTAGATTAAAGGCTAAAAGGAATAATATAAAGTAATATAAAATGATTATTTATTATATGGGCAACCAGTGGATAGAGGTTGAACCGTAGCATGGGATGTGTTGAAATCTGAATGCATTAGCAAATACCAATGATATAGCTTCTGTTGAACCTTAACATAGAATGTATTAAATTAAAGAAAGAACTCTTACTTGAGTTCTTTTTTTAATTTTAACATAAAATGTATTGAAACTATAAATACTTAGTTAATTTTTCTGCCATTTTATCAGCCGCTATCTCAATTTCTGCATGCTGCATGTCCAATCCGATTATGTACCCTGCCTTTGGTAAATCATATGTAATATGTTTTATTTCATGGATGAAAGTCTTACATTGTGCTTCATAATTTACATTTCCGTTCAATATCAGATGATAATATCCTCTTCTGCTTACATATGCAAAGCCTAATATTTTCCCAGAAAGATTAAACGCTATAAATGTCCTTATATTATAAGCACTCATAACATCATGAAAAGAAATTGTTTTATCCATTAATGATTTGAGCAAACGATTGTCCTCTATATCCATCAAGTTTGTCCCCCTTTATGCCATTATTCCCCTTCCCTGTCCTCTTCATCTTCTATTGCTTTAATTATTCTTATAATTTGTTTAATGTCTTTAGAAGATAAATTTTTAGTCTGCTTAAATAATAATTGGAGATCCTCTCTCTCTTTTAATTTGTTCCAAAAGTCCGCCAGTTCTTTATCATCTTCTAAGGCATCAGATATTTCATCGGAGGGATTTTTAACATCGGTTCTACATAGAAGGTAATCCGATGTTGTCCCGAAGTAATCGGCTATTTTTGAAATCATTTCTGCCTTAGGGGTTCTTCTATCGTTTTCATAATTTGCCAAAGTACTTTGTTCTATTCCTAAAAAATTGCATAACTCTTGTTGACCAATACCTTTTTCTTCTCTTAACATTTTAATTCTGTGTCCTAATGTCAAAATAATCACTCCTAAATATTACTATTTGAAATAATTATATTTCATTTTGTAATGAAAATCAAATTTCAATTCGAAATATTTTCTCAAAAAGTGTTGACAAACATTTCTTAATGAAATATAATTATATTACAAAATGAAATATAGGAGAGGTGAAAAATGATAAACTTGAAAGAAATAAGAATAAAAAAGGGATTGACTCAAAAAGAATTAGCTGATGCCATAAATCTTAGTCAAGAAACAATATCACAATACGAAATAGGGAATAGAACTCCCAGTATTGTAGTGGCAAGAAAAATTGCAGAAGTATTAGGGGTAAGTTTAGATAATATTTTTTTTGGATCCGATATTTCAAAATGAAATATAAACAAATTAATTGGCAGGAGGTGAGAGAGGTGGATTCAAATACTGAAATATTAATTTATTTGGAATCAATCACAGAACTGGAAGATTTACTAAAAAAAATCAAAGAAATTAAAAAAGAGAACCCCAATACAAAGTTTCGTATTGAGGTTCGATGGTAGATTATTTTTCTCTAATTTCCATATAAAGTAATCCGTGAGTAGATACAGAATAGTTGGAAGTATCAGAGTAAAGATACATTGTACCGTGCGGTCTAAAATGGTATGCCAATATCTGTTCGTTAGAGATTGTAGCATATCCGCTGGAAGTTTCTATATCTATTTTATTAATGCTATCGCACAGTGCTTCGTTACCATCAGTGTATTTAAAATAAACTGTAAACATAGGAATATTCTCCTTTCTAATATACTCGGCTTGGCAGAGCCTGTACTTATATTATAGGAGAAATTTGGAATAAAGACAATAAATCATAACCATAGGAGGTGAAGGTTTTGCTGATATTAATACTTGGAATAGTTTTTTTAAGTATTTATATAGGGCGGCAATTAGGCATTGGATATGGAATCCTTTTTCTACTAGTAGAACTAATGATAGTAAGAGGCATGAAGAAAAACAGATATTAAATGTCAAAATATTTTATCAAGCCAAGAAACATAATTGAAACAATTAACAAAAGTACTGGTTCATTTTCTGGGGTCTTGACTCTGCTAAAGAAATAACAACCCAAGAGTAAGAGAGATAAAAATATCAGGAGAGCCATTCCTAAAACTAGAAGACCTTTGACAGTAAGAAAACAAATATAAATAAACAAAGATAACTTAGTTTCATATTGTTTTCGATTCAATCTATATTCGATTGAACGAGTTCTAAGCCCTAACCGCTTGCAAGATTTATCATAAGATTTATTTATATAGGCACAAAGTGCATTGTAATTAGCTTGAGATGGATTCTCATTACAAAAATAAGCAATCTCAAGTAGCTTACCATCAACCAAAGATTTATTTTTGCCAATTAGGTGAAAAACTTTTTCTAAACACTCATTATTTATACTTTGAAATAGATACGGTTCTAAAATAAAAAATATCGGGGAAATAAGTTTTTCATGTTGTTCTTTAATGATTTCTTGTGAGCTTGTATGCCTAGATAAATAATATGTAAAAATAATCGTTATTATGGCAATAACAAAGGCTAAACCATCTGAGTTTAATATTAGTAACTTTATTGTATCCATGTTATTCAATCCTCCCTCGAGAAAATTTTACCACATAGGGGGCAGAGGGACAAGGTTAAAGGAGTGATTAGAAGATATATAAATTTTATGAATCAAAATCATCATAGGACATTCTGATAGCAACATAATTATAAAGTGAGGTGATTAAATTGGAGGATAAAAAGAATCAAAAAAATAGTGCAGAACCACGCCACTATGACAAAAAATATGTTTTTGGCAATACGACCGTATATGTGGTCGCTCCAAAAATCACAGAGGAAGAGAAGCAGAAAAGATGGGAAAGTTTTCGTGAAATAGCAACTCAAATATTCTTGGAAAGCGAAGAAAGGGAGGCTAACCATGAATGATAAGGAGAGAGTTAAAATGTTAGAAGATGAAATAAAGCTGCTTAGAGAGGAAGTTATAACGTGGAAGGCACGATATGAAGAATTAAGAAATTGTGTAGAAATGATTAATGCTGAAAGGCTGGAAGAAGCCAAAAGGCAGAGAGAATTCCTATATTCTCTTTTAATCAAGAAAGAGGGGGAATAGAAAAACATGGAAAATGTAAAAGGTTTTGATAAGCTGACTAAAGAGCAGAAACAGCTGTTAATCAGAACGAATGAACGGCATAAAGCTGTAGCAGGAAATGATTATAAAGACGGATGGACACCAGTGAGCGTGAAACCATTAGGAAGGGACCTTAAAGTAACTTTTAAAAATGGGAAATGGTTACATTATACTCCGGATGGGAGCTGGTATTAAATTTTTATTTTTAAAGGAGGAAAGAAAGTTGAAGGATAAGGAAGTATTAAGCTATCTAATGGATAGATATAAAAAATCAAATGGTAAGAGAAAGAAGATGCTGTATGCTTCAATACTTGCCCTGAGGAAACGAATACCTCAAAAACCTAAAGAGCAGTCAGAGGTTTTGAGCATATACAATATATACAATTGCCCGTGCTGTGAAGAAGGCGTCGGCATATACAATATAGAACGTGAAGAATGGTCATATCAGAATGAATATTGTCCCGAATGTGGGCAGCACATCAGCTGGGAGGGAATAGACAGTGAATGATGAAGCTGAAGCTGAAAAGATAGAAGAAATAGCTATGCTTGCAGCAAAAATATTGTTTGAGAAACCAAAGTTAAAATACAGTGAAGTCATACAATTAGCAAAAGAAATTGTTGAAGGAGGAAAAGAAAGATGACTGAAACATATACAAAAAATGGACAAACCTACACAAAATCAAATCATAGGCTTAGATATACTCCAGAAATTCATTTTCGATATGGAGAGAAGTGGACAAAAGAAGAATTAGCTGAATTATGTGGATTGTGGAAAACCGAAAAGGCAACGGATATTGCTATAGGACTTGGGAGGACAGTGGGGACATGTTACAACAAGGTACGCAAACTGAAAGAGTATGGACTATTTGATTATTATAAAAAATGTTTTGAAAAGGAGGACGAGCAGAAATGAAGTTAATATGCGGTTATGCTGGTAGGGTAAAAGATTTCAGACCAATATTTGCAAAAAAAGAAGACCTTCCCGAACCACCGGAAAAGGTCGAAAACAAAAATCATGATACACATATTCTACCACAGAATATGAAGAAAAGCAACTATTCAGTTGTGTGTAGAAGATGTAATAGAAAACTTACTTCAGAAGTAAGCAGAAATAGAGGATATGGGAGTTATTGTTATAGAAAGGCCAGAGAAGAAAAAGCAAAGGAAAAGGTAAGGAAAGAGATAGAAGGGCAAATAGATATGGATGAGTTGGCTGAGTTGGTAAAGGAGGTAAAGAGATGATTAAAGATAGATTATTAAATTTACCGAACGAGATTGAAGAAAAGAAATTGGAACTATTTAATAAAACACAAGGTTTAGAGGATATAAAGGCTCGGATTAAGATATGGGAACTAATGGAGATAGTTGACATCTCAAATGAAGTGGATGAAAAAGGCAAGGCGGTATATTCAAATGATACTAAAAGACAGGCAGAACTGCAGGAAAGGAAAGACAATTCAGATGTTTACAAAAATTACACTGATATAGCAAAGTCACTTGAAATAGAGATTGCAAATATAAATATAAAGCTTGATAAATTGTTCAACGAACAAAGTAATTTGAGAGCAATATGCAGATTGGAGGGACAGGCAGATGAATAAGTCAGATAGTATTAAGAATTTATCTATAGCATTGTCCAAATTTCAAGGAGAAATTAAAAATCCTAATAATACTGCAGTCAATCCATTCTTTAAATCAAAATATGCACCTTTAAACGATGTCTTAAACTTAGTCAGACCTGTATTAGCTAAAAATGGTTTAAGTGTTGTACAGGCTCCTTCGGGTGATGGAGAAAATATAATCGTTACTACAACATTGTTACATGAGTCAGGGGAGTGGATAGAATTTCCTTCCTTGACGCTAAGGGCAGATAAAGCTACAGCTCAAGGAGCTGGTTCTGCAATAACTTATGCTAGGAGATATTCTCTTTCTGCTGTATTAGGAATCAGCAGTGAAGACGATGGTGACGGTAATCAGTCCAATACAGATAAAAGGCAAGTAGAAAAGCCTAAAAATAAATCAGCTGAAAATAATATGGCAAGTGAAAAACAGTTAAGTCTTATCTATAAGTTGTCAAAAGAAAGAAATTATAATAGTCAAAATATGAGTAACTATATAAAATCCATGTATCAAAAAAATAGCAGTAAAGAACTTACAAAGCAAGAAGCAAGTGAGTTGATTGAAATGTTACAAAGTTTAGGGAATGAAGAAAATTAGAGGGGGATTATTCCCCCTTGGCCTATAAAAGTAGGTGGTGAATAGATGAACTACATTAAAGAAATTAATGCCTTCATGGATTGGCTTGAAATAAACCCATTGGAAGCAACTACACAAACTTTGTGGTTTCATATAATGTCGATCGCAAATAAGAGTGGTTGGCCAGAGTGGTTTACCGTAGCAAATCTAACCTTAATGGCGAAGGTAGGAATTTCAGAAAATACCTTAAATAGACATAGAAACATTCTTATACAAAAAGGAAGAATTGAATATAAAAATCAAGGGAGACAAAAAGCAGGAAGATATAAAATCATTCCTTTTGCCTCAATATTTGAGGTAAGAAAAGAAGATAAAGAGCTTACCTCAAATATTGAGGTAGGTGCTGAGGTAAACCCTGAGGTAAGTACTGAGGTAAGCGCTGAGGTAAAACCTTCAGCATTATATAAACTAAACAAAACTAAACTAGATTTATTTAATAATACTACTGCAGAAACAGTTACCTCAAATATTGAGGCAAGAAAAGAAGGCATTTTTGATGAAGAACTTAAAGAGCTGGCACAGCTGTATCAAAAATGCGGATTTGATATTAACGGGTTAACTCCTGATTGGTTGTTAGATTTAAAACAGAAATATAGTTTTGAGTGGACTAAAAATGCATTGCTTGAAGCTGAGAGGCAGGGAAAAAGAACAAAGAAATATGTTGAAGGAATTTTAAGCAATTGGAAGGCAAAAGGAGGTATGACTTTGTCTATAGATAAGAGCAATACACAAAATAGAAAAACTTCTCCTAAGAATAGATTTCATAACTTTGAGCAGAGGAGCAGCAAGTATAGCAATGACCAGCTTGAAGACATAGCAATGCGGAAAAAAGAAGAGTACTTAAAAAAGATTAAGGGGGAAAAGGAGTGAAGAATTACAAGAGATGGAGATTATTATTGAGTGGAACATTGCTTAGGGTTTATATGCTTAACAGAATATTGAGGGGTTGATTTTATGCAGGAAGCAACAATAGTTATTCCTGGAGAGCTGCCAGATTTAAATACAATCATAGATGCATCAAAGGCACATTACATATGTTACAGGGATATGAAGAAAAAATATACAGAAATGGTGGCTTGGCTGGCTAAAGGGAAAGGACGTTTTAAGAAAATAGATTTAAATATTACTTGGATTTGTAGAAGTAAGAAAAAGGATAAGGACAACATTGCAGCAGGAATTAAGTTTATTTTAGACGGATTAGTTATGGCAGGAGTAATTGAAAATGATGGATGGAAACAAGTTAATAGCTTTAGACATGATTTTAAGGTGGACAAGAATAACCCACGGGTTGAAATAGAGATTAAGGAGGCAGAGTGATGTATAGAGAAGATATAGACATAAGATTAATTCAGTCAAAAAGGCGGTTAAGGGAAAAGAAAGTTGAATATGAAAATAGGGTAGAAGAACTCGAGGATCTTCAAATAGAAGTCCGCCGAGCAGAGAATAGATGTGATGGTTTAAGAGCTGAAATAAGACAGCTTGAAGAAGAGCTGATTAATGCGAAACCTGCAGCAAAAGCAAAGGATGGATTTGTAGATTCATTTATAAAATGCTCATATTTTTGTCGGGAAAATGACGAAAGATTTTTCTTAGACCATGTTATGGTGGAAGAAAATCGGTTAATAGCAACGGATGGAATTGCGGGGATAATTGTTAATTGTAATAATATTTCAAATGATTTTAAAAATACTCTTATCAAGTGGGATACAAGAGCTGATTTTGGAGAACATGCAGAGGATATAAATATTTTTCCAGTTGGTATAAAGGAGAGTTTTTTACACATGGAGGACTTTATTAAACAAGAAAAGAGTGAAAATATAATTAGGCTTAAAACAGAAGATTTTATTCACAAATTATGCGTGAAAAGGCATATATACAAGGAAACATCATCAGAAATTATCATGTTAGAACATTCAAATTTGAAAGTAGCCTTTCAAAAATATTATATAGATAAATTGCTTATGGCATTTTCAGGAATGAATATTATTATCTCCTATCCAAAAAGCGGGGTTAATGCTTTGGTTGTAGAGGGAAATAACCAGCAAGCTTTATTCTTACCTGTATTTTTAGGCGATGAATCTGAATGTTAAAAATAGACTTAAGTTTTTTATTTAGGAGGAGGTAGACAAGAAATGATGATAATATCATGGATTTTGTTTGTTATATCTATGCTGTCTGTAGTTATAGAGTTGGTTGGAACGCTAAAAGAAGATGAGCTATACGAAAGAGTTATAAGTTTCTTAGGTTTAATAATCTGGTGTTTGGTTTTAGCACAATCATACGCGATAATTTGGTAGGAGGCAGAGCAATGAGTAAATATTGGGAGAATGCATCAGGGTGTTATGATCCCACAGCAGCAAAAATAATTGAAAAAGAAAATTTTGTTGAAAGAGTAAGAGATAAAGAGGTCCATGACACAATTCGTGAAATAAAAAATATTCTTAAATACAGGAATTTAGAACTGATAGATAGAGTTAAATTAAAAGATAAGGAAACAGGCAGGAAGTATCTATAAGAATGATATCAATCAAACGGAGAAAAACAGGCAAATTCGTCAACCAAGTTTGCTGGAGGAGGGATTGGAGTGTCTAAAACTGATTTGACAAAAGAACTTGAAAAAGGCATATATGATGCTACAAATAAGACTGGCATATTTGGGTGCTTTGAAGTAACTATAGGCTTTTATGGCCGTGAAAGAGTTGATTATGTAACTTATGACACCAAAGGTATTTGGCGATTTTATGAAATAAAAGTATCAAAGGAAGACTTTCGCAGTAAAGCCAAGGTATCATTTTTGGGTCATTTTAATTATTACGTTATGCCAGTGGCATTGTATGAAGAAGTAAAAGATGAAATACCCGATTACGTAGGGGTATTTACTGGCAGTGCATATATTAAAAGAGCTAAAAAGCAAGAACTTTCCATTGATGAAAATATACTTAAAGACTCTATGATAAGGTCTTTGAATAGAGAAAAACAAAAATTTATAAAGACGTGTGATACTGGATATATAAATAGGCTTACCATTCAAATTGAAAAGTTAAGAAAAGAAGCAAGGGAAAATTGTTTAAAGTATAGAAAATTAACAACTTCAATATTTGAACTATGCGAAAAATATAGCTTAAATTACATGGAAGTAAGAGAGTTTTTAAGGAATCTGTAAGGGAGGAAATAACAACGTCAGATAAGAAAATAACTCTTAAGGACTTGAACGTATTTACTAAAGATGAGTTAATATATGCAATATTACATTCGCAGCCTTTATTTAATCCCATTGAATTGCTTTATGAACAAAGAATGGATAATAATTTCCGGAGGGATAAAGAAATTGGGGAAGAAATAAAACTACTTATAGAAAAGATTGAAAATGTAAAGATAATGTCTGAAGAGGTGTACGAAATAATGGTTAAAATAAATAACTTAAGTAAACAGAGAGATAAAAATATGGAAGAAAATGACCGGATAATGAAGATTTTATACGGAAAATAGGGAGGGACAGGGGTGGACAAACACAAACTTTCACAGCTAAGGTATTTGAAAAGTGAAATTGCAATGCTAAAAGAACAAATAGGCGATATACAAGTTCATACTACATCTGATTCAGTCAAGGCATCTCAATCCAGCTTTCCATATATAGAGTACACAGCTAAAATCAGAGGTGTAGATGTGCAAGAGTATGCCAGAAAATTGAGAAGAAGGCAGAGAAGGCTTGATAGACGAGTGAAAGAATTGATGGACCTTGTAGAGGAGATAGAAGAATATATCAACACCATAGACGATAGTCTGACAAGGCAGATACTTTCACTTAGATATGTGAATGGGTTGACATGGGAGCAGGTGGCGGCAAGCATAGGGGGAGGAAATACAGCGGACAGTGTAAGAAAGGTGGCAGAAAGATTTTTAATGAGAAACTAAAGTTGTCCTCTTTGTCCGTTTTAGATGTGGTATTATGGTAGTAGTGAAAAGTATATTTATATAGGAATTTGAAAATCAAAGATCTCCCTACCCCTTTTGAAAGGCATGCCTGAGCGGCGTGTCTTTTTGCATATTTTTACGAAATGAGAAGGAATTTGACATGTAATGAGAAATGGAATAAATCGCATATTACCACGTAAAACATAAATAGATACCAATATACGGATCAATGTTTAGCGTTGGATTTTATTAATGCATAATTGTTTCTTACAAAGCAATAATAAATATTGATAACAATAATTTATATTTTGATAACGTTATTTTGATTTTTAATAACAAATGCATTGACAAAAATGCAATATTTGAGTATAATAATAACGAATAGGAGGAATGTCTGCTTGTATACAGAAATAGTTAAAATAATAGAAGGTGGACTTTCTAATGATAAAGAAAAAGTCCTCAATTATGCTACAGTGTTAGCTGATAATCTGGATTCTCAAGGTGAGAATTCTTTAGCAAAGAGAATTCGTGCGGTTTTAAGCAAAAAAAAAGGTGCATTAACTTCACTGGATAGTTTTTCCACTAAACCAGTTGATGCTGAGAGTCGCATGGATATTGTAGAAATATCCATGCCACAAATTTCTTCTTCGCAGATTGTACTGAGTAAGTATGTAGAAGAAGAAATTAAGGGATTTATTGAGTGCTATACACGAAGAGATAATCTTTTAAGAGCAGGATTGGAAATGTCAAATTCTCTATTACTATATGGCCCTCCTGGTTGTGGAAAAACTACAGTAGCTCAATATATCGCAACTCTCACAGGACTGCCATTAGTCACTGCACGTTTAGACGGACTGATTTCTTCACTTTTGGGAAGTACTGCTAAAAATATTAGAAAGATATTTGACTATGTTGCCAAAAGAGAATGTATTCTTTTTTTAGATGAATTTGATGTTATTGCCAAATTAAGAGATGATAAAAATGAACTCGGCGAATTAAAACGAGTGGTAAATAGCCTAATTCAGAATATTGATAGTCTTAGTAGCGATAGCATATTAATCGCCGCAACAAATCATCACGAATTACTTGATCCAGCCATTTGGAGAAGATTTTCTAAAGTCATTACCTTAGAAAAGCCTCAAATGGATGAAATTGGGAAATTAGTAAAAATTCTTTTAGATAACGCACCTAATAATATCATAGGCAATGACAAAAAACTGGAACAATTGGAAACTGCACTGTTGGGATTTAGCCATTCAGATATAAAGACTATTGTGTTCAATGCTCTTCGAAATGTTATTATTAAAAACCGTGAAAGTTTGACGAGCAGTGATATTTTGAAAGAAGTTTATTTTCACGCTCACCATGCAATTGATGATGAAAAGGATTTTATTCGGTATCTCCTTAAAAACAATGCACCACACAAAGAAATTAATGAAAGTTTAGAAATTCCACTTCGAAAAATTCAAGCAATTTCTAAAGCTTCTGAGATAAAGGAGGATTAACTCATGAGTAATGAAAAATTACCAATTAAATTTTTTGCACCAAGAGAGGTTGACGAGTTAAGAGTAGAACCCGGTGGGAATTCTGAACCGCCAAAGTGGCTTTTAGAAGGCGAAGAATTAGCTCAAAGATCAGCATTTCTTTCTGATGCATTTGATAGTTTTAAAGAGGAAATGTTTAACAGACAAGAAAAAGAGTCTGCTATTCCATTTATATTTGTTGCAAAGATGTGTAATGACTCCACGGCAAAGTCAAGAAGAAAAGATATATCCACACTTTTTCAATTTACTAATCATAATAATGTTATTGGTTTAGCGAACACTAATGAATTAATTGTCAGATTAAATTCTATTGCTCAAATGAGAGAAATCTCCTCTCGCTTGAAGGATTATGATCATAATAATTATGCAATTTCGTGTTTGGAAAATTTTTGGAAATTTGAACCCATTATGATATTGAAAGATGAGCAAATGGAATACAAAGTTAAATTAATTGATTTTCAAGATTACGAACAAAATCTTGCAATTCAACGACTTTTTGAACGTACGCTTTATAAAAGAGGTATTGAATACAAAAGGACGGATTATTCTGAACAATACCCTATTTATAAAATACTTCATGTTTCTCACGCCAATATAGATAGTCTAAAAGATGAAGATGTATATGAAGCATTGTTTTCGATTGAACCTATGCCAAAATATTTTCTTGAATTGGACTCTTTATCAGATGAAAATCATGTCGATATTATTCGTCCACGGGAAACGCAGCGATATGTTACAATTGGGATTTTGGATAATGGAATTGCTCCCATTCCACATCTTGCACCGTGGATAGTAGATAAAAGATGGACTGTCTATCCGGATAAAAATATAAACCCTACACATGGTACATTTGTTGCAGGTATTGCTTTATACGGTGATATCTGTGAACAAAAAGATTGGGTTGGACATCACGGAATCAAGATTTTTGATGCAACGGTTTTTCCTGATACAGATAAAGAAGGGTTAGATGAAGATGATTTGATAGCAAATATAAAAGAAGCAATTGCTGCAAATTATCAAAATATAAAAATTTGGAATCTATCTATAAGCATCACCAAGCCGGTGAGCGATACTAAATTTTCCGATTTTGCGATTGCATTAGACTTCCTTCAAGATCAATACAATGTTCTTATCTGTAAATCTGCTGGTAACTGTTCAAATTTTGCTCACGGGCTTCCTAAAGGAAGAATTCATGAAGGAGCCGATTCCGTAAGATCATTGGTTGTTGGTTCTGTTGCCCAAGATAAGGGAAAATATGATTTTGTCGATATAGATAATCCATCGCCATTCTCTCGCATTGGTCCTGGCCCCGAATATATCATCAAGCCAGAAGTGTCACATTATGGAGGAAATGCAGGTATTGATAATTCAGGCAAATTAGTAATAACAGGTGTAAAATCTTTTTCTAAAGATGGAAAGCTTTCAAGCTCTGTTGGGACAAGTTTTTCCACACCTCGTATCACTTCGCTTGCAGCAGGATTGTATCAAGAGTTAAATGAAGAATTTGATCCTTTGCTACTTAAAGCCCTTATTATTCATTCTGCCTCTTATACAAAAAATTTAAAAGTACCTATTACAGAGAGAACAAAGCAACTGGGATTTGGAGTGCCTAAGACAGTTAAAGATATAATTTATAATGCTCCGCATGAAGCGACACTCATATTAAGAGATAGTTTGGCTAAGGGTGAATACATAGACATAATGGATTTTCCTATGCCAACTTGTCTAATTCATGATGGTTTCTATTCTGGCCAAGTAATTGCTACATTAGTTTATGATCCTATTCTTGATCCTACACAAGGCATTGAATATTGTCAATCAAATGTGGATGTGAAGTTTGGTTCATATGATGCTAAGACTGAAAGAGATATAAGCAAACGTAATATTCTTAATCCTGTTGGTCGACAAGGAGCACAAAATTTATTTCGTGGGAATTTATACAGCAAGATGAGGATGAGAGAAAAAATTGATGATTTTGCTTTAAGGGAAAGGCTACTTATTCAATATGGGGACAAATACTACCCTGTAAAAAAATACGCTGTCGACTTATCTGAATTGACCGAATCAAATAAATTGCATTATCTCTCGGAAGATAAAAATTGGTATTTGTATGTGCGTGGGTTATTCAGGGATCATACGGAGAGGAAGGCGGCGGCAGAATCAATAGAATTAAGCCAAGAAATTTGTTTGATTATTACAATTCGAGATCCTGCTGGAAAAGAAAATGTTTACGATGAAGTAACTCAAAAGCTGGATGAATTTAACTTTTGGCATAGCAATATCAAAATTTCAAGTGATGTTAATATTTCAATAAAATAGGGCTGAACATAACGTACGCTTTAAAAGAATATGAATGGATTATTGGAACTATTGCAGATGTAGTTATTGGTTACGATGCTGCTAAATCAACAGCAATAGTAATAACTGAACATGATAGAATTGAAATACCAATTGGAACTAAAATTCTGTACAATAATAACGTTGAAATTCAAAATGATACAAAATCTGTTGTTAAAAACGGTAAAACTTATTTACCAATTAAAGCGGTTTTAGAGTCTGCTGGATTTGAAGTGGAATGGGATGCAAAGACTAATACAGTGAATGCTTATACGTTTAGCTATGATCCAAATGAACTTGTTCCATATTCAACCTCAAACTTAGAAACGCTTACGGATAAGACTTTAAGTGGTGATGTAGTTTATATTAATGGCGGTTATTATGCTACTCCTGAGTATATGAAGTTATTATTAAATACAGAAGTTCACTATCTTGATCTTTATAATGATTTAAATACTGCCATATATCCACAGCCTAATTTATAAAAAGAAAGAAATTTATATTAGGTAATAATCAAGTAAGTTAAGGGCTATTAGAAGGCTCTTTTCTTATGCAAAATATTGTTGCAAATTAGAAAGGATTTCCTCTCTTTTTGTAGAAGTATAGGGGAAAAAGAGGAGATAAAATATGGAAGAAATTATTAAAAGTAGTGAAAGAAAACAATTAAGAAATGTTTTTGAAAAGTATTTTCATAAACAAAGCCAAGCGTGCGTCTCAGACGATAAACAGTTTTATAATAAATTTATTGCAGAAGTAAAAGAGCAGTATAAAGATATTGAAAATGCTAATTATAAGGAAGAGAGGTATCGCCTTACCATTAAGAAAGATAAAATAACAAATTATGATTGTAGCCCTGAGGTATCATATTTTGCGTTAGCCATAACAATCATGATGGTCTTTATAAAGATCTTTTATGATCGAAATAAAACAGATAGTTTTTTACTTTTTACATATATTGCGGTATTTGCAGCCATTTTAATAATAATGTTTTACAGAGACAATAAGAGTAAGAAAGATGCCACAGAAATAGCTTTTTATAACTTATGCTTACATATATTAAATCAAATTAAAGTTGAAGAATCAAATAATATTAGATATAAATAAAAATTAGTTTACTATAGAGCCTCTAACTAAGGCTCTTTTTTCGTACATAAAAAACAACTTAATTAAGTAGGTGGTGATGTGGACAACAATATAAGAGATAAGGCTAAGCAGGATTATCTTAAGGGAATGAAATATAAGGATATATGCGATAAATACAATATATCCATAAATACATTAAAGTCCTGGATAAAAAGATATAGATGGTCTGATGAAAAGAAAAAATATAAAAAAAAGGATGCACACAAAAATAAAAAGGGTGCACCCTTTAATAATAAGAATGCAGTAGGGAATGACGGTGGAGCTCCCGAAGGAAATTTAAACAGTATTAAACATGGTGCGTATCAATCAATATATTTCGATATGCTTAATACAGAAGATAAGATATTATTTAGTGTGATGCAGTCGTCTACAAATGTGGATGATGAAATAAAGCTGCTTAGGCTTAAAATCGCAAGACTACTTAATTTGAAACAGTCTTTTTTTTATAATATGTTTGACCAAAAGGTAAAAAAAGAATTATCAGAAGAAGATAGGATAGCTGGCATAAATGCCTGCATGGATCAACTTAGAAGACTTATTGAGGCTAAGGCTAAAATAGCAGGAGATACAGAAAAGTTACAGCTTGAGAAGGAAAGATTTGAATTTAATAAATATAAGGCAGATATAGAATTGAAGCTTAAGAAGGATCGAATAGAGATCGAAAGAGCCAAGGTATTTGGAGCCGAAGAAGGTGATGAAGATAAGAAAGGTATAAATTCATTCCTAAAAGCTACTAAATTAAATAAAGAAGAAATAAAAACATTATTCAAGGATGATAACAATGAGGATATTCAAGAAAAAGAAAATTAAAACTTTTCAATTCAAGCCTTTCTCGTTAAAGCAGAAAAAGCTATTGTATTGGTGGCAAGATGGTTCTGTTCATGAAAATAAAGATATAGTTATAGCGGATGGAGCTATACGTTCAGGAAAAACAATTGCAATGATATGCAGTTTTTTAAGATGGTCATTAACTAATTTTGAAAGCCAGGATTTTATTATTGCCGGGAAATCTATGGGGGCATTGAAAAGAAATGTAGTTAAGCCTATGAGACAAATATTAGAATCTTGGGTGATTAAAAGTGAATACAATAGGTCTGAAAATTTTATTATTATAGGTAGCAATACTTATTATTTATTTGGCGCCAACAATGAAGCTTCACAAGATGTACTACAAGGGCTTACAGCTGCAGGGGCTCTTGCTGATGAAGTAGCTTTGTTTCCTCAATCTTTTGTAGACCAAATGATAGGCAGATGCTCAATAGATAATTCAAAAATATTTATGAATTGTAACCCAAGAGGGCCATACCATTATTTCAAGACTGAATATATCGATAAGATTAAAGAAAAAAATGTTTATTATTTACATTTTACTATGGAAGACAATTTGACATTGTCCTTAAAGGTGAGAGAAAGATATAAACGAATGTATTCAGGAGTATTCTTTAAAAGATATATCTTAGGATTATGGGTTATGGCTGAGGGACTTGTCTATGATATGTTTGATGAAATCAAACATAAAGTATCTATAGATGATGAATTGTGTACCGAACATTACATCAGCTGCGATTATGGGACTCAAAATCCTACTACTTTTGGATTATGGGGGAAATATCAAGGTAAATGGTGTAAAATAAAGGAATATTACTATTCGGGGAGAGATGAATCCAAACAAAAAACTGATGAAGAATATTATCAGGACTTAGAAAATTTTATAGGAAAGATAAAAATAAAAGCTGTAATTGTGGATCCAAGTGCAGCTTCTTTTATTGCTACTATAAAAAAACATGGGAAATTTAAAGTCAAGAAAGCCAATAACGATGTTATAGACGGAATAAGAAATATGAGCACAGCTTTAACTAATTGTCTTATAGCATACAATAACTGTTGTATAAATACATTTAGAGAATTTTTTTCTTACGTCTGGGATGAAAAAGCGGCAGAGAGGGGTGAAGATAAGCCTATAAAACAGAATGATCATTGTTTAGATAGTGATAGATATTTTGTGAATACAGTATTATTCAGGGGTAAAGGGATTACATTTCTTAAGTAAAAGAGGTGAAAAGATGATTTTTAATAATAATGTGAACATATTAACAATTCCAGAACTTATAAAGATTTATATAGATGAATTTAATGTTTCTAAAGAACGCAGACTTATGATTGAAGGAGAAAAATATTACAAAGTTGAAAATGATATTCTAAACCGAAAAATGGTTCGATATGAAGATGAAAGGCCTGTAGAAGATGAAACTAAAGCTAATAATAAACTTGCTCACGGATTTATGCATACCTTAGTTGATGATAAAGTCAATTATTTGTTATTAAAACCATATACTTTAACATGTGATGATAAGGAATATCTTAAAATAGTTGAAAAAGTTTTAGGAAAGAGATTTCAAAAAAAGTTGACTCAACTTGGCACAGAAGCGAGCAATAAAGGAATAGCATGGCTTCATGTGTATATAGACTCAAAAGGACAATTTAGAACTATAAAAATTCCATCTGAACAGATCATACCTATTTGGGTAGATAATGATCACGAGGAACTACAGGCAGTTATACGATATTATGAAATAGAAGTCTATGAGGGCAAAGAAAAGAAATATGTTACCAAAATAGAGTATTGGACTGCTGATAATGTAGAATATTATGTTCTTGATAATGAAAAGAGAGAGGTTATATTAGATGCGGAAATGTATCTCGATGGATCTAGCTCTTATGATGGGCATTTTAAGATAAACAATACACCTTCTAATTGGGGAAAGGTTCCATTCATTTATTTTAAAAATAATGATTTTGAATTGCCAGACTTACAATTTGTGAAAACTCTGATTGATGACTATGATAAGACAAGGTCCGATGTATCCAACCTTCTTGATGAAATTAAGAATGTGGTATACATTTTGAAAGGTTATGGAGGAAGTAGTTTAAGTGAATTTGTAAGAGATTTAGCATACTATCACGGGATTAAAATAGATCCAGATGATGATGCCGGAGTAGATAAGATAGAAAATAATATAAACATTGAAGCTGCTAAAGCTCACTATGAAGCATTAAAGAAGGATATTTTTGACTTTGGCCAAGGAGTGGACAAGAATAGTGACAAATTAGGGAATAACCCATCAGGGATAGCTTTAAAATTTATATATTCGGGCTTAGATTTAAAATGTAATGCATTAGAAGGATGGTTTAAATGGGCGCTTGAGGAGTTATTTCAGTTTGTAAATATCTATCTTGGAATAACCAAACAACATGTATCAGGTGATAAAGAAATTACAATAGTATTTAACCGGGATATAGCAATCAATGAAAGCCAAGCCATTACGGATTGTCAAAACAGCAAGAGTATAATCTCTGATGAGACCATTATAACTAACCATCCTTGGGTAGAAAACGTAGACGAGGAAATAAAGCGAATTAAAAAGGAAAATAAGCCAGATGAACCTCCAATGTTTAAAGAAGGTAATCAAGCAGGTGATGAATAATGCCAAATTCATATTGGGAAAAAAGGCAGGAACAAAAATATCTTGCCGGGGAAATGAAAATTAAGGAGTATTACAAGAGACTTGAGAAGACATTTGAGCAATCAAAGGGGGAAATTCAATCGGTTATAAATGATTTTTATGTAAGATATATGAATGAAAACAAAATAGTATCTTATGCAGACGCTCAAAAGTTACTTAGTAAAGTTGAAATAGGAGATTTAAAAGATTTTATAGCCAAGGTAAACGAGCATATGGGAGAGTACAATTTAGAGCTTAACAATATGTCCATTAAAGCCAGGATGACGAGGTATCAAGTTCTTGAAAAACAGATTGACGCCATACTTCAACGACTATATTCTATAGATTATCAAGCTCAAGGGGAAGATGTTCTAAAAGATGTATATTCCGATGCATATTACAAGACGTGGTATAACATAGACCAATACCATGGTTTCCATCAGGAATTTGCACAAGTTAATCCACATACTATAGAGGAACTCATAAAATATCCTTTCAATGGAGCTGATTTTTCTACTCGGATATGGAAAGAAAAAGACCATATGCTGCAGCAGCTGAATGAATCTATTACGACTATGTTGGTGCAAGGCAAGAATCCAAGTACTCTAAGTAGAGATTTTGCCAAGAAATTTGATGTTAAGGAATATGAAGCATATAGGCTGCTGCATACTGAAAGTAGCTTTATCATGGAGCAGGCAACCTTAGAAGGGTATAAAGAAGATGGGGTAACAAAGTATCAAATACTTGCAACTCTTGATATGAAAACATCGGATATATGCAGAAGTGAAGACGGGAAAATATATGATGTAGAAAAAGCTACTGTCGGAGTAAATTATCCGCCATATCACATATTTTGTAGGACTACTACAGTACCATATTATGATGACAATGATACTTCAGAAGATACGAGAGTGGCAAGGGACCCGGTAACAGGCAAGGGTTATGAAGCACCTGCAGATATGAATTATACTGAATGGCATAAGAAATATGTTGAGAGCAATCCAGAAGCAATTACAGCCGAAAAGAAGTGGAAGAATAGGCATAGTGACAGAGCACAGTATGAAAGATATAAGGAAGTTTTAGGAAAAGACATACCTAATTCCTTTGATAAGTTCCAGGATATGAAGTATAATAATATTAAAGAATGGGATAACAATAAACGGATTTACAAAGCTTTAAATCTTGATGGAGATAAGATTTATGAAATAGCTAAATCAGGAGGAAGGCATAAAGGGACATATGAAAAAGCCAGTATAAAATATTCGGATGCTCAAATTAAAAAATCAATTAATAGTCATCAAAAACAAATAGATGAACACAAAGATAAAATAAGAAATCCGGAGAAGTACGATAAAGATTGGAATAATAAATCGGCTATTCAGCAAGAAGGATTAATAAGAAAGTGGAGTAAAGATTTAAAAAGGAATAGGGAAGAACAGATAATATTTGAAAAGTTTCTTAAAGGGAGGGGAGAATGATATGAAATTAGAAAATGAATCAATTTTTAAAGATATAATAGATGATATTAAAGAAGATTTAGAGGATACCATAAAAGAGGACGATAGTGAATTTAAACAAGGAAAATTATTAGCATATAATGAAATACTTTCTAATATTCAAAGACAATTAAGAGCTTATGATTTAAAGGCTTTAGGCCTTGATTTTGATATTGATGAAAAAATATTAAACAACAAAGATATAAAGCTAGATGCAAAAGATTATAATTTTTAGGGGATGTTAGTATGGATAACTTCAAAATTATCTATAAGATATTGAAAACCCTTGAAAAAGCTATGGATTATGATGAATTTGACGCAAGGCTTATTTCTGCGGAAACTTTAGGAGTATCTCAAAATAGATGGGAAGCTATTATGGTCATGCTCCAAGATGAAGGATACATTGAAGGTATATCCTATGTTAAAAGTATGGGAATGCGTGGAGTAAAACTTATAGATTTAAAAATAACTTTAAAAGGGCTTGAGTATCTTGAAGAAAATTCATTCATGAAAAAAGCTGCGAATTTAGCTAAAGGAATTGCAGATTTAATACCGTAAAAAGCACTTGCTAAATAAAATAGTAGGTGCTTTTCTTATGCTTAAATATGAAGTTTATGGATAAGGCATCCATAAACTCTAAAGAAGTAAGACTATTAAGATTTTGGATAGTCTTTTTTTATTACTCTTTTTAGTATTTATGAGTATAAACTGAAAGAACCTAAAACAGGCACAGACCTGTATAAAAATGTATGGAGGGATGAATAAATGGATTGGTTAAAGGAATTATTGAAAAAGGCAGGCATAGACGAATCAAAGATTGACGGAATAGTTGGAGATATGAATAAAGAAATGCCGAAGTATCTAATCCCAAAGGATAAGTACAATGAAGTTTCGGAAGCTAAAAAGCAATTAGAAAATGATATCAAAGAAAGAGACAAGCAGCTCAAAGACCTTGAGGGCGAAGTTAAAGGCAATGAAGAACTGGAGAAAACAATTAAAGTCCTGCAGGAAACCAACAAAACAACTAAAGAGCAGTATGAGGCTAAACTTAAAGACATGACAATTAATGCTGCTATACAATCAAAACTCACTGATACCAAATATCCAGATTTGTTGACGACCAAATTTGACAAGACAAAATTAGCAGTTAATACAGATGGTTCGGTAACCGGCATCGATGAACAATTGACGGCTATAAAAGAACAATATAAAGATTTATTTATGCCGGTAATTGAAGGCAGGGAACCATATAATAAAGAAAAAAATCCGAATGGGATAAAAAATCCTTGGAGTAAAGAACATTTTAACTTAACAGAACAGGGAAAATTACTTAGAGAAAACCCTGAGCTTGCAAAACAATTAATGGCAAGTACAAAATAAAAAAATTTATAGAAAGGAAAGGTAAAAATTATGCCAGATATTACAAGAGTAGCAGACGTTATTCAACCTGAGGTGTTTACACCTTATACTATTAACAGAACAATGGAATTATCCGCTTTAATACAAAGCGGAATTGCAGAGAACGATAAACAATTTGATGAATTAGCCAGTGGTCCAAATCTAACAGCCAATATGCCTTTTTGGAATGATTTAACTGGAGACATTGAAATTATGGATGATACCGGTGAATCTCAACCCGGCAATATTGGCTCGGATAAAGACGTTGCCAGAAAACTTGGATTTGTAAAATCTTTTGGTGCAAATGCATTGACAAGTTTACTTTCTGGTGATGATCCAATGAGAGCCATAGCCGATTTATTTGCGGCCTACTGGGATAGACAGTATCAAAGTGTCCTGTTGTCTATTCTGGATGGCATTTTTGCAGCAGCTAATATGTCAGATAAAGTCCATGACATTACAGCAGAAACAGGAGATGCGGCTCTTATAAACGGTAGGACATTCTTGGATGCAGTGCAAAAAATGGGCGATGCCAAGGATTTATTAACCGGTGTTATGATTCACAGTGCAACCGAGAATTATCTTGCAAAAAATGATCTTATCGAATATGTGCAAGAATCCCAAGGTAAGGTAAGAGTACCGTATTTCATGAATAAGAGGGTTATAGTGGATGACAGTATTGCTTTCGATACAGCTACTGGTGCATCGGAAGCATACTTATTCGGTGCAGGTGCTATTGCCTGGGGTAATGGCAGCCACAAGGACATCAAAGAAACAGAGGTAGTACGTAACGGATTGTCATTGGCAGGGGAGGATATTTTGGTTAACAGACGTCTATCTATCCTGCATCCCCGTGGGGTTAAATGGGTTGAGCCGGCAGCAGGTTTAACTAAGAAATTTCCGAATTTGACTGAATTAGCAACCGGCACTAACTGGACTAGGGTATACGAGCCAAAGAAAATCCGTATTGTAAAATTCGTATTCAAAACCGCTTAATAGGAGGAGATGTTATGTCATTATACGAAGAGAGAGTAAAACGGTTGCATGAACATGTAATGAAGAATCAGAAAAAATCTGAACCTACAGTTACAGACTTAAAGAAAATGCTTGATGAAAAAGGCATCGAATATGATGTAAAAGCAAAGAAAGGGGATCTCATTAAATTATTAGAGGGTGCTGAGTAATCAGCTCCCTTTTTTAAAGGAGCTGATATAATGCCAACCGATGAAATGGTTGTGAAGGTAAAAGAAAATTTGAAGATTATTGATGATGATAAGGATTTAATTATAAAAGACGTAATTCAGGAAGTCTTAAATTATTGTAACTTAAAAGAACTGCCTATTGAGTTAGAGCCTTTCATCCGCAAGAAGGTCCAAAACATAATAAATTATGAGGCTGAAAATGGTAATTCTTCTGTATTTGATATCGAATCGGTTAAAGAAGGAGACACTTCCATAACGTATAACGTGGATGAGAAAACCTCCAAAGAAACCATTTATGGACTATCCGACAGGGATATGAGAACATTACGGACTTTTAGGAGGCTGAGACAATGAATCCACTTGAAAGGCTTTGGCGAGATAGAATGGATATCTATAGATGGATTGATGTAGTGGAAGGCGGGATTACAAAAAGTAAAGAGAAATTAATTCATTCTAATATCAGATGCCAGTATAGCAAGGGCTCTTTGGCTGATACGGGCACTGATGGAGTACCTACTATAGTCAATTCCTATACTTTGTTTTGTAACTTAGACGCAGATATTCAGGAGGGTGATAAGGTTATAGTTACCCAGAGAAACGGCAGGAAGGTGACGCTGAATGTTGGTGAAGGATTTCCGTATACAAATCATATGGAATTTAGCATTAAAAGGAGTGACATGGTATGAGCCATAATTCAAGTAGTAATTACAGAAGGAATAAAGCTTTTATCGACCAATACCGCAAAGAACTTAAATCAATGTTTGATGATATATCCGATATTGATGTGAAAGTATTAAATAAGTCTGTAAATGTCGGATTGGCAGATGTAAAAAGGAATACTCCGGTCGTAACAGGTTTTATGCGTAAAAGCTGGGGAACTACACCAGCAATAAAAACAGCAGATGGAGTTACTAAAACATTAGAAAATCCGGCAGATTACAGCAGCTATGTGAACTATGGCCATGGGCAGGAAGTAGGACGCTATGTACCCGCAATAGGCAAGAAATTAGTGAAGCCATGGGTACCGGGACAATTTATGTTAGAAAAAGCTATTAGTAAAGCAGAAAAAACAATGAGACAAGAGTTTGAAAAAGAAGTTAAGAAGGTGAATAGAGACCATGATAAATAATATAAAACAAGCTATAGTAAATAAGCTTTTAGAATTATATCCTAATCATACAATCTATGATGAAGATGTTCCTCAAAAATTTAAAACACCTTCTTTTTTAATTACTCTTATAGAGCAAGACTATAACAAAAGACTTAATAATAAATTTAAAAGTCTGCTTTCTTTTGATATAGCTTATTTTAGCGATAAGGGAACTACGGAAATTAAAAATGACTGTTTGGAAGTATCATCAAGTTTGTTCAGAGGATTTGATTTAGTAGGCAGTTATAGAGCTTTTAATAAACAAGCAACAATAACGGATAATGTATTACATTTTACTTCTTATGTGAACTATTCAGAGATAAAAAATGAAGAGTTTGTAAAGATGCAAGAGCAAACTACAAATATATAAAGGAGTGAGAATATGGCAGGAACATGGGAAAGTCAAGACAAGATACTTCCTGGTGCCTATTTGAATTTTAGAACAAATGCCCCGCTATCTATTACGCCGGGTGACAGGGGCATTGTGGCGCTGTTACAGGAAATGAGCGTAGGAGCTGCGGGGGAGATATACGAAATAACGGCTACAGATGCAAGCAAATATCCAGAAGGCGCTACCGCTGCAGATAAACTGCTTACAAATGAAGCTTTAAAAGGAGCTAAAACGGTACTTTTGTATAATTTAGGTACTGAACATACAGCCGCAACCTTAACTACAGCTTTAGCTAAATTAAAAACAATATCGTTTAATACACTTTGTTATCCTTATGATGGAACGGGATATGAAGAAAATAAGGCTATGATTAAGACGTGGCTTGATGCCATGAGAAAAGATGAAGGAGTAAAAATACAAGCTGTATTAGCAAATTATGAAGCTGATGATGAAGCAATAATTAACGTTGCACAAGGAGTAAAATTGGCAGATGAGACAGAGCTAACACCTGCACAAACTACTGCATGGGTAGCAGGTCAGACGGCAGGAGCAAATATAAATAAGTCAAACACAGGTCAGAATTATGTTGGCGCTATTGATGTGGTACCGAGGATGACAAAAGCAGAGATGGAAGCAGCTATTACAGCGGATAAGTTTATATTTAAAGTTGATACTGCTCAGAACGTTACGGCTGTATATGATATTAATTCTCTTACTACTGTTACGGCAGATAAGGGAAAGCAGTTTAAGAAAAACAGGGTAATACGAGTATTAGATAATGTTAATAATGACATAACTACAATATTTGAATCGAACTATGTAGGTAAGATTAATAATAATCCTGATGGCAGGTCATTGCTTAGAGCGTCATTGATTGAATATTTTAATGAACTTCAGCAGATGAATGCTATACAGAACTTTACACCAGAAGATGTGACCGTAAATCCCGGGAATGATTCTGATGCTGTGGTTATAGATTGTTATATTCAGCCAGTTGATAGTGTAGAAAAAATGTATATTACGGTTAATTTGTCATAAAGGAGGGATAAAACATGGCAGATAATTATCCAAGGTTAGCGGATACTATTTCCTCCAAAGAGGGGAAGGCTTATATTACTATAGATGGATCTAATAGAGAATTGTTCGAGATATCAAAATTGACGGCTCAACTTGATTTAACGGTGCAAACGAGGAATATGTTAGGGCATAGGATGACTCAGCATAAAGTCACCGGAGCTGAAGGTACCGGCAGTATGACGATGTACTTTATGAATTCGGATATGCTTAAGTTGGCTATTAAGTATATCAAGGAAGGCAAATACGGCGGATTGAAGTTGCAGGTCCGTAATGAAGACAGCCAATCTACAATAGGGTCTCAAGAGGTTGTATTGTTGAACGTACTGCTTAAAACTATTCCTATAACCACGTTGGATGATCAAAGCGATGATCCCATTACCATAGATACAGACTTCACATTTGATTCTATAGAAGGATTGAGTTACTTTGATTTGCCGGAGAATTATAGATAATTATGGAAAAACATTCCCCTTCTGATATAATTATGTTGTATATATTTATTAGGAGGGGGAAATATGAAGAAATTTTTTCTTGGGCTGGCAATCGTATATGTATTTTTATTTTTAATAGCACTTATTGTAGTTTCAATGATAATTCTTACAGACCAATCAAGTAATTTGGCAATAAGAATGCTTTCGTTTATAGTATGCTGTGTTTTAATCTCATTGAGTTATTCCTTACTAAGATTTCTAAGAAGAAAATTTAAAAATGAAATTGGTTCACGTGACATAAAAATGTTAAACAAAAAGACATTAAATAATAATATTAAAACACGTAACTACATCAAGAATGATACTCAATCTGAAATTTTAAATAGGCAATTTGAAAATAATATGAGGATATTAAATGATTGCTATGAAATAATGGCAAAAACTAAAAACTCCGATACATTTATATCAAGATATGATTTGGCAATGGATAAATTGAATATCTTGAGAGAGGGCGCTGAGCATGGAATTGTAGATGATAATAAATATGAAAAGTGGTTTAATAAAATTGATGAATGCTATAGGATGAGAATTGGTAGTTTTAGTAATAACAATAGGAATAAAAATGTTCCTGCAGAAACAAAGCCTACTGTAACTACATCAGATATTTTTAAGATTACTCTAAAAGAGAGATATGTTCCCGATGATAGTTATTTAAATTTTGACAATATAAATATACCATCTGATGTAAAAGAACTATTATGGGTAAAGGGAAATAACTATGAAGAAAACGGAGAAAATATTTTTTCTGAACCTTCTTTAATAGATACTGATTTATCTATTGAGCCCGCAGGATATTTAAATAATAACAAGGAAAGCATAGGGTATTATCCAAGTTATAACAAACTTACCCCAAGGCAAAGATATGTCTATTTAAAATGGCTGGAGGATATAACAAATAACCAAGTAGATATCGGATATGTATTTATATTTTACTATGGTTTAGAGAGGCATTTATTATATGGAAAATTCGAAAAAGCTGTAAACATGATAAATAAGCTAAGAATGTATCATGAAAATAGCTCATTTTTAGCTTATTCAGCAGATGCACTTTTAATATCTGCATTTATGCATAGAAAAATTGATTTAATCGAAAAAATTAACTTAGAGACATCCTCACGTGATTTAGCAACTTTTGTTATAGGAGCTGTAACAAATAAGTATTCTTCATCTGATTTATTAAGGATGCGCAGATCTGTGGGTTTTACTAATGACAGATATATAAAAAATCAGTATGATTTATTTATGCATGAATTAGATAATGTATTAATCGAAAGATATAAAGAGCCTTACTATGTAGTCCGCAAAGAGGATTTTTTAAATTCCAAGGGGAAGATTACTATAGCTATGGCCAATTATTCTTTAAGACTTAAAAAAAGATTTGCTTATGCACCAGATATAACTTCTAATGAAGAATTTGCAAAGAATGTTTTAGGAATACTTACTGAGGCTCATGAAAAAGTAAAGTTGATAAATAGAAAGAATAGAAAACTTAAACAACAAGGACAAGAAATTGATATAGACAAAGAATTAAATCATGTAATTAATAATATAAGTTATAGTGTTTATCCTCACAAAGAGATTCCAGTCATAGAGAAGGAAAGAATATTTATAAAAAGTCTTATTGAAGCTATGACACAGCAGGGTTTATATGAAGCCGAAAGATTGAAGTTACAAAGACTTACAGATGGTACATTCAATGTTTCATGCAGAAAATGCTATATAGGAAAGATAAGATTGCAAAAAATAAAGACGTATATGCAAGTATTAAAAGGTGAAGATATAATATTATATGAAGATAAAACTTTAGAAGAATATATTGAGCATATAGAAGAATGGATTTCTTATATAAAACATTGTGATAGATAATGTTGAGAAGATTGCCGACCTTTTGATATAATGATTGTGAAATTATTAATCGGGAGGGGAGAGAGCATGATAAATAGCGTAATTGCTGGCGATTATAAAGGATATGTTGTAAAAGCGGGATTTAATTCAGTTTCACTTTGTAATTGGCTAAAAAAAATCAAATTAAGTAAGGACATTGTAGAAAATTACGAAATAATAAATACTGAATATAGGAAAAGTGCGGCAAGCGGTGCAGCAAGAGGAATAATAGGTGGAGCATTATTGGGCGGGGCTGGTTTAATTGCAGGAAGTATAAGCGGAAAAAACAAAGGGAAATATCAAATTACTATTCAATTTAAAGATGGGAAAAGAAGTTTACTAGAATTAGATGATTTAACGTACAAAATGTTAATGCAAGTGATATTTTAAGACACTCGAAAGGGTGTCTTATTTATATAAAAAATTGAAAAGGAGAGATAATTTATGAGTTCATTAGGTGCATTTTTAAATCCAATAAAGACAGAGAATAAAGAGGTGATTGTGTCAAACAGATTTGTAGAAAAAGGGAAATCAGTACCTTTTGTTATACGTGCCATATCGCAGGAAGAAAATAAGCAGCTTATTAAAAAATTTACCAGAAGGGATAAAAATGATAATGAAATTTTCGACAGAGTGGAGTATGTGTCAGAATTAACATCAAGAGCTGTTGTATTTCCTGACTTAAAAAACGCAGAATTACAAAAGGCTTATGGAGTACTTGGAGAATCTGCGTTGCTTCAAAAAATGTTATATATCGGGGAATACGCAAAGCTGGCTCAAGCAGTACAAGAATTGAGCGGTTTAGATGAAGATATAAATGATAATATTGAAGAAGTAAAAAACGAATAGAGCAAGGCGATGCCGAGTTTAATCTTGCGCATTTTGCCTTGCAAAAACTTCATATTCTTCCTTCTGCTTTGAATGATATGAGCAGCCGGGAGAAGGCTTTTATATATGCAAGTATACAGGTTAGGGTTGAAAATGAAAAAAGAGAATTGTCTAAAATAAAGACGAAAGGAGGTAGGCGATGATGGCAACATTGAAGGCAATGTTTAAGTTATTTGATGGATATTCAACTACTATTGATAAAATAAACCGTAAGACCGACGAAGCAACTGATAAAATACTTAAGGCCAGCAGAGGTACAGATACTTTCAACTCTAAATTAGAAGCAACAGGAGCAAGCGCTAACAGGGCTAGTTTGGGGCTTGGCAAATTTATTAGTATAGCTGCTTTAATTGCAGGAGCGATGAAAGGCATGAATATTACAGATGAATTTATGAATACAAGTGCAAGGCTTTCCTTGATTAATGATGGCTTGCAAACGCAAGCGGAACTTCAAGACAAAATATTTGCCGCAGCAGAGAGATCAAGAGGGTCATATTCAAGTATGGCAAATGCAGTTGCTAAAATGGGATTGCTGGCTGGAGAAAATTTTAAATCTAATGATGAACTAATTGCTTTTACTGAATTAGTTCAAAAGAGCTTTAAAGTAGGTGGTGCGAGTGCCACAGAACAATCATCTGCATTACTACAACTCACCCAAGCTATGGCGTCCGGAAGATTGCAAGGCGATGAATTTAGAGCTATAACAGAAAATGCTCCACTAATCGCTAATGCTATTGCAAAATATACTGGTAAGAGTAAAGGCGAGTTAAAGAAAATGTCTGCAGAGGGCACAATTACTGCAGACATTATAAAAAATGCTTTATTTACAGCAGCCGATGATATAAACACGAAGTTTAAAACTCTGCCTATGACCTTTGTTGATGTTTGGAACAAGATAAAAAACAGCGCAACCAGAGCATTTGAAGGAGTTATGGAAAGTATAAATAAGGTGATTAATACAAATGGATTCCAAGATTTCTTGAAAAAAATGACCGTAGGCTTTGAATTAGTAGCGGAAGCAGCAGAATGGATTGTAAATACAGTTGTGGCTGGTTGGGACACGATAGGCCCTATATTAGGAGTTATAGGAGGTATCTTATTGGTTAATATAATTAGAAAACTTATTTTGATGATACCGTTGTGGGCTGCCAATGCAATAGGGATATTAAAAATGACCTGGCCGATATTATTGGTTATAGGTGTTATTGCAATTGCAATTTCTGCTGCAAGGCAATTTGGAGCAACATGGGAGCAGATATTGGGGGTTGTAGGAGGAATCGTAGGAGTATTCGCGGCATTTTGTTATAACCAGTTCGTATGGATATGGAATGCGGTAGCTGCATTTGTAAATTTCTTTGGTAATGTATTTAAACATCCAATTGCATCGATTAAAGCTTTATTTTATGATCTTGCAAGCACAGTATTAGGTTATATTGCAAAGATGGCACAAGGTATAGAAGATTTACTTAATAAAATACCTTTCGTAAAGGTTAATATAACAAGTGGGATAGAAAGGCTTCAAAACAAACTTAAAAAAGATTCAGATACTATAAAAACCGAAGCAGAATGGACTGAGTATATGAAAACTAAAGATTTTATGGATTATTCTGAAGGATATACGAAGGGTAGCAATATCGGCAAAAGTATTCCTGATAAAATAAACGGAGCAGTTGATAAAGCAACTGAATTCCTCAAAGGAAACAAAGGTTTTGACTTTTCCCAATTTGGCACTCCTAACAATCCCGTAACAGTAGACGGAACTGGTAAAAATAAAAAGGTAGATGTTGATATGTCCAAAGAGGACTTGCAATATCTCCGAGATATTGCAGAAAGAGAGTATATAAATAAATTTAGTACTGCTACGCTTGCGCCAAATATAACAGTACAATTTGGAGATATACATGAAGAAGCAGATGCAAACAAGGTTGCCGGCAGGATAAAGAAGATCCTCCAGGAAGAAATAGCAACAGCAGCGGAGGGGGCATATTAATGAGTGGATATGCAGTATTTTTCGATAAAGATAATGCAACCTATAGACTTCCGGTGAACCCTGAGCAGATAGAGACCTCTACCACACAAGCAAATGAGAAATATGAGATACTAAAATTAGGGCAAATTGTAGTACCCACGCATATGGGGCTGCGGGAATATAGCTTTGAGTGTGAATTTCCCCATGAAGCCTTACATTATAATGAGGTTCCGAATGAGTTTAAAGGGCCTGATTTCTATTTGAACTTATTTAGGAAATGGAGGGTTTCATTAGAGCCTGTTAGGTTTATAGCAAGTAATGAGGGGAAAGATGAGATTAATATATTAGTATTGATAGAAGAGTTAACTATAACAGAAAAAGCAGGAGAAGAAGGAGACAAGTATGTTTCTTTTAAATTACTAGAATATAGGGAGTTTGGAAAGAAATCAGAGGTTGTTGCAAAGCCTAATTCAAATCAAGCTGTGGTTAAAAAAGAGCAGCCGGTACCAAAGGTTAGTCCTAAGAGTACCGGCTCTTATGTTGTTGTGTCAGGGGATAGCTTGTGGGCTATAGCTAAGAAGTATTATGGAGACGGATCTAAATATACTAAGATTTTTAATGCTAATAAGGATAAAATTAAGAATCCGTCTTTGATTTATCCCGGACAAAAATTAACCATACCAAATTAGAGGTGCTGCATATGGATATGAAATTTGTTGTTAAAGTGAGTGGGAAAATGTATGAAATCAGTGAGCTTGTAACTAAGGTATCTTATACCGATAAATTTAATGACGGGTGCAGTAAGCTTGAATTTAGCTATATAAATGACGATTTGGTTATCACTAATGGCAGCGGTGTAAGTTTTATATATGATGGAGCCAATATATTCAGTGGCTTTGTGTTTAAGGTGAATAGGGACAGTAAAAAAGAAATATCCGTAACGGCATATGACCAGCTTAGATATTGCAAGGCAAAAGATACAATTGTTGTAAAGAATAATACAGTAACGGACTTAGTAAAGAAAATGTGCAACTATTTCGGGCTTAAAACAGGTACATTATCCGATACAGGATATAAACTTCCTACCAGCGCACAGGACGACAAGACATGGTTGGACATAGTTTATGATGCAATAGGGGATACATTGAGGAATAAAGGGGCATGGTATTCTCTTAGAGATGAATTCGGAAGTATCGCTATAAGAGATTTAAAAGAATTACGGTTGAATTTAATACTTGGTGATGAAAGTTTTGTATATGATTATGAACATGAAAAGTCTATTGATGATGAGTTTTATAATCAGGTCAAGTTAGTTAGCGGAAATGAAAAAACAGGGAAAGCAGATGCCTACAAAGTATACGACAGCAAATCTATTGAAAAGTATGGTTTATTACAGTACTTTGAGAAATTAGATAAAAATTATAACGCATCACAGGCTAAGGCAAAGGCTGATAACTTGTTAAAGCTATATAATAGAGAAATGGAAACGCTGAGCTTAAAGTGCTTGGGGGACGTAAGGATTAGAGCAGGCTCAAGTTTTTACGGGCAAATTTCAGATATAGCTTTAAATAAAAGGCTTATAGTGAAATCTGTAACCCATGAATTTTTACCGGCGCATACGATGGATCTGGAGTTGATGATATGATTAATGAAATTAAAACTATAGTACAGAATTATCTAAGTAATACTAAGTTATGTAGTCTTGTATTAGGTACCGTAGAAGCCGAGGGCATAAGAGTAAGTGATAAATTGGTTGTTCCTATGGAGCTTATAAGCGGTAACTTAAAAGACTTTGTTAAGCCGGGTGATAAAGTAAAGCTGATCCGAAACAATGGTGGCCAAGAGTTTTATATTGTTGAAATAATAGGCTTAGTTAATATATTTAAAGATGCAACCATAGAGATAGAGCCTATTGTAATTGGAGATACGACCATAACGAGTATAAAGATAAAGGACGTGAGCAGATGATAACACCAGAAGCATCTATTATTGACGTTGAATTAACTACTAATGAGGAAATTGAAACAAGTAAGACATATAAATTAGGCGAAAAAATACAAGGCTTTGTTAATGGATTGGAAGCAGTGAAGCAGGCTATATATAAGGTACTAAATACTGAAAGGTATGAGTGCCCGATATATGGCTTTTCTTATGGTATAGAGTTAGAAAGTCTTATAGGCAAGGACCCAATATATGTACAAATTGAATTAAAACGAAGAATTCATGAATGCCTTTTACGGGATGAACGTATCACAAACGTTGACAACTTTCAATTTGAAACAACGGGAGATGAAATGTTGTGTACTTTTGATGTAACAAGTATATACGGCAATTTAAACGTCTCTAAGGAGGTGACAACTTAATGTTTGAGGATAAGACTTACGAAAATATATTGAATGATATGCTTGAAAGAGTTCCGTCTGATGTAGACAAGAGAGAAGGTTCTGTTATTTATGATGCCTTGGCTCCTTGTGCATATCAGCTGGCAAAGACCTATTTTAATTTAAACAATTTTATTGACCTTGTATCTGGTGATACAGCAGTAGGAGAATATCTTGACAGGGTAGTAGTTGATTATGGGCTTACAAGAAAACCAGCTACAAAAGCTATAAGGAAAATAGTCACTACAGGAAGTCTTCCGATAGGGAGCAGATGGGGGCTAAATGATACTTCCTATATTGTTACGGGGAATATATCAACTAATACCTATAAAGCTGAATGCGAACAATACGGGGAACTAGGAAACACATATACCGGAACGCTTGAAAATATTGATAATATATCTGGAGTTACTGCTACATTGACAGATATAATTACATCTGGACAGGATAAGGAGGCAGACGATAATTTAAGGGCGAGATTTTATGCATATCTTCAAAGACCGTCTACCAGTGGTAACGCTTTTAATTATCGTGAATGGGCTTTAAATGTACCAGGCGTCGGTGATGCAAAGGTCTTTCCTCTTTGGAACGGCAACGGTACTGTGAAAATCCTTGTAATAAACAGCAATATGGAAATTGATGAAACTTTGGAATCGGTTGTATATGACTACATTGAAACTGTACGGCCTATAGGCGCGTTGGTAACTGTGGATAGCCCGGAACAAAAAATAATAGGGATAACGGCTAATATTACTTTAGATGGTTCCTTTACATTTGATGATGTAGTCAGTTCCTTTACTGCATCGATAGCGGCTTACTTTAAAGAACTGACATTCGAGACCTACAGCGTGAGTTATGCAAAGATAGGCAGTATACTGCTTTCAACACCAGGAATAGCAGATTACAATTCTTTATTGGTAGATGGTGGTACAGCTAATACAACAATCGACGAAACAGAAATGCCTATAGTAGGTACGATCACATTAACGGAGGTGTAAGCCGATGGATTTGATGGATTTAATGAATTTATTACCTCCCGTATATGAAAACAACAACACTATGAAAGAACTGCAAGAAATACTCAGCAACAAAATAAATACTCTTGCTGCTGATTTTAATCAGACAATAGACCAATGCTTTGTAAGCACGGCCACTGACCTTTTAAGCAGGTATGAAAAGATTTATGGCCTTTCGGTTGACGTAACAAAATCAAATCAATTCCGTAGAGAGCGAATTAAAGCAAGAGCAAAAGGTGTTGGAACTGTAACAAAGAAAATGCTTGAAGATGTGGCAGCTTCGTATTCTAATGGAGAGGTTGAGATAATAGAGAATTTTGAGGACTATAGCTTTATCGCAAAATTTGTAGGTGTGAGGGGTATTCCGGCAAATATGACAGACCTTACTCTGACAATAGAAGAAATAAAGCCAGCACATTTGGCCTATACATTTGAATTTACTTATATAACTTGGGCCGAATTTGATGGTTACAATAAATCGTGGGATGCATGGGATGCGCTAAATCTTACATGGGATGAATTTGAAACATATAGGGAGGCGATATAATGCCAAGTGAAAATAAAACACCCAATATTGGGTTAAATCAATGGCAAGGTAATGAATATCCAAAACGAGAAGATTTTAATGAAGATAATTTGATAATAGATACAAAGATTAAGAATATAGAAGATAACAAGGTAGACAAAGATGGAACTAAAGGTTTATCTGACGAAAACTATACCACGGAAGAAAAAGAGAAATTAGACAGAATAGCAGATGGGGCTACTAAAGTTGAAGATTCGGCTACAAATGGAAATATAAAAATAAATGGTGCAGAAACAAATGTATATACGCATCCGGGCAGTGGAACAAATCCACATGGCACAACTAAATCAGATGTAGGTTTAGGTAGTGTGGATAACGCCAAACAGGCAACAAAGACAGAATTTGATAGTCATGTTGCAAATAAAACGCAGCATATTCCCTATGCTACAGCTTCCGGCACAAACGCATATACGGTATCTATCTCAGGCATATCAAGCCTAACGGAAGGCCTAAGCATAAAAATAAAATTCACAAATGCCAACACAGGAGCTAGCACCTTAAATATCAACGGAGTAGGCGCGAAAACTATTGTAAAATCCAACGGAAATGCTCTAAGCAACGGTAATATCAAAGCGGGGCAGATATGCCATCTTGTTTACACAGGCTCAAATTTTCAATTATTGGGGAGTGAAGAAAGCCCAGTAACAAGTGTAAACGGGAAAACAGGTGCTGTAGGCATTGATGTACCAGACATTCATGGATTAAATCAAAGAGATTTAGCACTTGGGCTCAATGCATTTAGCAACTATAGCGGTTCAATTGCATTAGGGCATCAGGCTAACGCAGGGGATTATGGTTCTATCGCAATAGGTGAAAATGCGGAGGCGCCTTCGAGCAGTGTTGCTATAGGATACGGGGCAAGTACAAGCACAGGTAGTAATGTGGCCGTGGGATATAATGCACTTGCTGGCAATGG
>NZ_FMIF01000006.1:0-64497 GCF_900095615.1 Sporanaerobacter sp. PP17-6a
TTGCCGGAAATAAATATTTAGACATATGATACACCTCCTTAAGTATATTATTTTCATTTAGATGCAGGATTATTTCAACCCTGCATCTTTTAAAATGCTTTTGAGAGTGCCGCCGGCAACTTCAGTGTTATGCCTTGGCACCGGGAAGGTCTTATCAGTTATGGGACTATAATAAATATCATGTTTCTTCCCGTGACGGTAAAGACGAATTCCATTACTTTTAAGTAGTTTTAACAATTCACTTGTTTTCATTATCTTCCCTCACTCTCTATAAATATTATAGCACGTATTAACACGTATGTAAAGAAGAATTTATAAATTATTTAAATTAATTTTGGAGGCGATAAAATGAACGATTTAACAGAAAAAATAGGTTTTGCAGGTGCAGGAATAGGAACATTATTAACTTGGTTATTTGGAGGATGGGAAATTGGTTTAAAAATATTAATTACATGTATGGCCTTAGATTACATTATGGGTCTTATGTGTGGTTACAAAGGTAAAAATTTATCAAGTAAAATAGGATTTAATGGGCTTAAGAAAAAGTTTACTATATTAATTATACTTATATTAGCAGTATTATTAGATAGATTGATTGGACAGCAGTGGATATTTAGAACCATTGTGATATATTTTTATGTTGCTATGGAGGGCTTGAGCATACTTGAGAATGCTGCAAAATTGGATGTGTCCATACCAGGCAAGCTTAAAGATGCTTTGGTTCAGCTAAAAGACAAAGGAGATGGCAAAGATGAGGATAGCACTATCAGCAGGCCATAATGTTTATAATAATGGTATATTTGATTGTGGAGCTATAGGAAACGGGAAAAGAGAAGCCGATATAACAAATGAAACTGTTGCCTTATTGATTCCTATATTAAAGTCTCAAGGCCATACGGTTATTAACGTTACACCTTATAACGAAAAGTTTAAATGTAAAAAGGATCATCATATTTTAAGATGTAAAAGAGCAGATGAATTCAATGCTGATTTATATTTAGATATTCATATTAATGCCGGTGGCGGGTCAGGAGTTGAATGTTGGATTTATGATAAAGCCAGTAAGTCTTACACATATGCAGAAAAGATTTGTAATAGCATATCTACAAATATTGGTTTAAAAAATAGAGGCATTAAAGTAAGCAAGGATTTCTATACTTTAAAATTATCTAAATGCCCTGCAATGATTATAGAAGGTTGTTTTATAGATAATGTTGATGATATGAAAAAATTAACTCCTGAGAAGTATGCTAAATCTATAGCAAAAACATTCGAGGTTGAAAAGTCTATCGCTAAGTCTTCGAGCGAGTATTATGAGAAATACGGCCTTAAGATTATAGAGACTGCTCCTGACAATGTATATGTAGCCAAACTTCCAGGCAAAACTCTTCGACAATTCGGTATCTATGGTATCAATGGTACATGGCAAAACAATTCGGAAGCACATATGCCCAGATCTATTTGGGGACTGGCTGGTAACGGAAATAAAGCTATAGGTCCGAATTCATATCAAAACAGTCCAAAGGGATATAAAAGAGGAACTATAATTTACTATGAAGACGGATCTATCGAGGTAAAAAGAATAAATAATATCAAAGAAATAGATAAATCTTTCAAGTGGTGCATAGGTGGAGGGATGCTGATTCCGGATTATAATCCAACATTAGAAAAGATACCGGACGATATCCTCAGAACAACATCTCATACAGGGATGGGATATAAAGGCGATAGGGCATATCTGTTCGTTCATCCAAAATGCTCTATGTATGAATTCAGAAATTGTGTAGAAAAACTCAATCTTGACGGAGCAATATTCCTTGATGGTGGCGGATCTACTCAGATGAATTATGCTGGCGGGAAAGGGATACATTCGAGTAGGAAGTTGAGTCATGGAGTGTTTATTAAAGACGTGTAAGAAGATTAGCTGACTTTAAACTAATCTATTGTCTTAGATAATAAATTTCTATTTAAAATTAATTTATTTATTATCTAGATAATATTATAATATATAGGTTGAAACAAATAATTGTTAATTGGAGATGGCTTACCAATTCTGATGATGACAGGCTTTATATTATTTTTGTTCATTTTCCTTAATGATTTAAAGGGAGCGATGCGTATGAATGAAGTGTTGAATATTTTAAATAATATAATTTCTATTGTCGGTGCCATCTCCCCTTCTGGGGTTAACCTACTGATGAGCTTGTGAAATTCAAGCGAAAAGGATTTGCATAGATTAATACTATAAGAATGCATATATTATTTTGTTTTTGTTAATACTAAAAATACATTAATATAAATTTATGTGACTATAATATTTTACCTATAAGGAATTGAAATGCCAGTGGTTTTGGTCACCTTTACCATTGGCGGATTTTATGCGGGATGCTTATAAGAGATCATGTTATAGGCATCCTGCAAATAATACAGAGAGCAGGATAAAGAAGATCAGAATTAACGTTTGATCTTTGTTTATTTTTTGAATAATAAATATTAAAGGATATATCAAATGTTTAAAATTATGATATAATATTATTATATAATGCGAACATCAGTTCGAATATTTGGAATTTTAAGATATATTTTTTGCTAGTGAAGGAAAAACACTCTTATTGTAGAAGTATATAACTTAATATCAATATTTCTATAGAGGGGTGATTTAATGTCTAAGAAAAAAATATATTATTATTGTGTTAAATTATATTCAGATGTAACCAAAAAAGAAATATCGTATAAAAAAATTAAAGTAATATTTAATAAAATATTTGACTCTTATAGTAAGCAAAACAAAAATATAAGATCGTTATCATTAAATCAGAGTGAAATATCAATTACTATGGATATTTTAGAAAATAATGAAAATTACTTATTTGGCCGTATCGGAAAAGTAAAAGATAATTCTTCTATGCAAATTAGAGAATATGGGACATTAAGCTCTGATGAAGTTTTATCTCGTAAAGATACTATGAAAAAAGGTGTAGAATTATGTTCTTATTTCATATACAATTATGAAGATGGAATTTTAGGATATGTTAAAAGCCAATCTGTGCCCGATGCATATATATTTAATAATATTACTAAGTATAGTAAGAAATATTATACAGAAATTAATCCTATACCTAATCCAAGTGCGTATAAGAAACTGTTTAAGGATGGTTCAATATTAAGTAGGATTACATTTACTGTTCCAGTTCCTGATACTCAGGTTTTAAGAGATAAAGAAATGCTTGGATTGGATAGAGAACAAATCAGAATACTTGAGCAAACTAATACTAAATATATTACTTTGATAGTAAAAAATGAAAATCGCAGATTTTTAACAAACGTTAAAGAAGATATAATTAATATAATCAAGAGTTTTTTAAGAAAAGAAAAAGAATATAAGGATATTAAAATCACAGGATCTGGCAATGATTTCAACTCACGAGATTTTGATTTAAAAGAACAGGTTTTTTATTACAACATAGACGTTAAAGATTATGATACGGAAAATCATCAGAAAATTGCCTTGGATATTGAGAGAAAAGGGAAAATTTATAAAGAAGTACTTAAGGAATCATATGAGAATAATAAAGATGATTTGTTAATATTGACGAATAGATATAATTAAGAAAGGAATGTAGTTAAAATGTATAGAAAATATAAAAAAGTTGTTGATAGTACTATAATTATTATAATATTATATTTGATTGCCAATAAATTTCATTGTATTGGCTTATCTCAAATTATAAATTCAAAAACTAATGATATACATTTTAACATAATAACGATTTGCTCAATTATAGGTGGATTTTTATTTACGGGGCTAAGTATATTAATAAGTGTTAGTGATAAGAAAATAATTAAAGATTATATGAAAACTGATATCATTGAATCGATTTATTCCAATGTATTTGCTGGAATACTTTTCAATATATTGTCAATATTTTGTTCGGTTTTGCTTATTTTAAATATAAGCATAAGGCAAGATCAAGATTTTAAAATATGGTTAGTACATGCAGAAATATTGTTTTTAATATTAGGATTATGGAGTTTTGTATTATCTGTTATAGATTTAAAATTTATAGTAGATTCAATAAAAGGAATAGACGAGAAGATTCCTGAGGAGAAAATAAATAAATTAAGGGAAAAATTTAATTCGGATTCAAAAAACAAATAACCGAATATCTTAATTTTATTTAAAACATATAAACTTTTATAATGTATGTATATATTGATAATTTAATATTTATGGGGAGGTAAATATGAAGATACAAATGAATTTTGACATCAAAAAGATTATATTACATATTCTTGATCGTAATTTGACAATTCCTATATTATCTGATAAAGAGCATTTGTTGAATGAAGATATTATTGATTTTATTGAAAAACATATTATAAAGATTCTTAATGACAGTAGACTAAGAAGTGCCCGGTTTGTAGACGATGAAAATGATGTAAAAAAATTGTGCCAAAGTATATATGATGATAACGAAAACTTTAAACGTAATAGCTCTCAAATTGCAACGATTTTGTTTGATATTATGATAAAATACGAAAGTATTCCTGCTGCCGATTTAATTTTCTGTTTATTTGATTTGGATAATATTTTATATCTATCAATTTTGAAGTTTAATTATAGAAGTTCTTATATCCATCATGTTCAGATAGATGGAAATATTAATGTTAACTCTATTATTAAACAAAAAACAACTTTACCATCAGTAAACCAAAAGATTGAGGAATGTGCTATCATAAATTTAAATAATATGGACATAAAATTATTAGAAAAAAAATATGAACTAAATGGAGAAAGTGTGTATTATTTTTCCAACCTTTTTTTGAAGTGCACAAGTCAAATATCTTCCAACGAAAAGATTAAATTATTTACTAAAGCTAATAGAGAATTTAACAACAAATATTTTAAAGAAGATTACCTAAAATACGGAGAAGTTAATAAAGCAGTTGCTGACAGTATTGAAAAAACAGAATCAATAGATATTGAAAGAATTGCTAACAATGCTTTTAAGCAAAACTCAGAATTAAAAGAAGAGTACATAAAGCAGATTGGCGATATTGGAATTAAAGAGAAGACTATTCCTGTTAGTGAGAAAGTGGCAAAAAAGAAATTCATTAAGCAGAAGATAAAAACAAATACAGGAATAGAGATAGATCTTCCAGCACAATATTATGGAGACAATAGTAAGATAGAATTTATTAATAATACGGATGGGACTATTTCAATACTAATTAAAAATATTACAGAATTGTCTAATGTGTGATAACGTGTTATATAATCTCATAAGATAGACTAATCTCTGTTTTTTTCTTATTCACCGCTTGCTTACCATGCAAGTGGTGAATCTATAACAATAGAAAAATCTTAAATTAATAATTTGACAAACTCATAGTAACCAATCTTCTCCCAACTTTATATTATATATGGGAATGAAAATTCCTATTTTGATTATTCTTGTTCCAATTCTAGAAAGGGTCCATTAACTTGGGCCCTTTTGTTGAAATTTTTATTGTCGACCTCTAATAATGTAAAAACTACTGGGGTTCGACGATAATTTATTTTTTTATAAAGATAAGCAAATCCAATATGTATACCAAAATTAGGTGATAAACATATACTATTTGCTGATTTGACAAAAAAAGAGAAATATAGTAATATCAATACATAAATGAGTATCAGAATACCTATAAGGAATTGAAACTAAGAAGTGGAAGAATACGAACCCCCGTTCATATACAGTATCAGAATACCTATAAGGAATTGAAACTAAAAAATACGACTATACAATGCCGCTGGCGACGGGGTATCAGAATACCTATAAGGAATTGAAACATCGACATATGTCTAAGCAATAAGTTGATTACACTCGTATCAGAATACCTATAAGGAATTGAAACAATTTGAAGGGAGTGAGAGAAGAATATGAACAACTCGTATCAGAATACCTATAAGGAACCCCATATGTACTAAAAAAACACCTATGCTAAATAAAATAAACATAGGTATTTTTATTCTTCCCATCCCATTTATCTCACAAAACATCCCTAACATATTGAAATCTCCACAAATAATCTATATATCCATCATATTGAAGGCAATGAAATTTCACTTATGGATATATTGGGAACGGACGTAGATGACATAATAGATCAAGTGGATTTGAAATTACAAGTAAAGAAATTGTATTCCAAAATAAATAAAGTATTGAAAGATAGGGAGAAAGTTATTGTTGAGCTAAGGTACGGACTTGTCGATGGAGAATGTAAGACACAGAGAGAAATTGCCGATATGCTGGGGATTTCACGATCGTATGTATCAAGAATTGAAAAACGAGCTATAAAAAAATTAAATAAATCATTAAACGGTGATGGTTGCATTGATTAGAAAGGCGATGTTCAAAAACTACTTTTTAGCAGCTGGAGATACCTTTTTTTCATAAAAGATAAGACATGCCCAATATTATAAGGGCATTTTTTTTATAACCTGGGTTTATATCTTCTGTTGAATTTATTACAAAAAAATTTCCTTAATATATTAATATCTTAATAAAAACTTTTTTATAACAAATTTTTATTTATTTATCCCAATTATTCAATTTATGTTATAAAATTTCAATAATACAACAGGTTAAATCAAATTTCGTAGAAAAGAGAGGGATGAATTTTGGGTAAGAGAGGTATAAATTTTGGACAAGAGAGGTGAAGCAATGTCCCTTTTGAGAAAAATAGAAAATGTCAGACTTAAACTTTATGATTTAATAAACGAAAAAGGATATGACTTAAGTGACGAAGAGATTGTAAGATTAAGTCAAGTTCTTGACAAACTTCTTTGCCAGTATTACAATAAAAAATAATTGTTTTCGGATAACTGACCGTTAAGATTTAACCTGTTGTATTTTGTAACCTAATTGTAACCTTAAGTTTACTTAATTGTAACCTCTAATAGGGTATAAAAGTAATATTATAGTTTTAGATACAAAATAAAACATGAGGTGACAAAAAAATGAGGGGGACAATAGGTAATTCCAGAGTGTTAGCGAGACGTAAGAGAAAGATTTGTTTAGGTATCATTATAATTTTAGCATTGATTTTCGCTGGTTCTTTTAGTAAATACGGAATGGAAAATAAAAAGATATTGTCGGCGGAAGCAAATAATTTGAATAGTACGGATACAACAGTAAAGGAAGATCATCCGGAAAAGGATATGCCGGTTCCAGAAAAAAGGGTCATTGATAAAAGTAATGAAAAAGAGACTGTTCCGGAAAAAAATGTACCGGTATCCAAAGAAACAACAAAACCAGAGGAAAAACCTTCTGATAAAGTAAATACAAGTGTAAATACCAATACAAATAAAAATACTAATACAAATACTAATACAAATACAGGGGAAGATACTAAAGATGATGAAAAATGTTCCATCTCAGACCCATCGGAAGAAAATAAAATAGCATATCTGACCTTTGATGACGGACCTTCTTCCAATATTACCCCAAAGGTTCTTGATCTGCTTAAAGAGAGGGATATAAAAGCCACTTTCTTTTTAGTCGGATATAATGCAGAGAAACATCCCGATATTGTTAAAAGAATTTATGAAGAAGGACATACTATAGGAAATCACACTTATTCTCATAAATATGATAAAATATATAAAGACAGAGATGGATTTTTAGGAGAGTTAAAACAAAACGAGGATGTCCTTAAAGGCATACTGGGAGAAAATTTTAATACTAATATTATTAGATTCCCGGGAGGTTCTTTCGGAGAGAAGAAAAAATTCTTCAGAGAAGTTGCTGAAAAGGAAGGCTATAAATACTATGATTGGAATGTAAGTATAGGTGATGCCTCAGGGAATGATGTTCCTGTTGAAAAACTTCTTGAAAATTTGAAAAAAACTTCAAAAAATAAAAAGAAAATAATAGTTCTTATGCATGATTTAGGTACGAAAAAGACCACTTTAGAAGCATTGCCTTCAATTTTAGATTATTTGACTGAACAAGGTTATAAATTTGAACAGATTAAATAGGGGTATTATAAAAGAGAAAGATAAATGGAGGATTAAGAGGTGGGAATGTGAATAAAGAAAGAAAAAATAATATTTTAATAATTGAAGATGAAGATTCCATTAGAAAGTTTATAAGAATTAATTTGGAAAGAAATAATTTTACTGTTTTTGAAGCAAGCTCCGGAGAAGAGGGAATAGAAATTGTCAGGAAAGAAAATGTTAATGTGGTGATTCTGGATATCATGCTTCCGGGAATTGACGGATATGAAGTTTGTAAAATATTAAGGAAAGAATGTGCCCAAATTGGAATAATAATGCTTACTGCTAAAAGTCAAGATATTGATAAAATTACGGGTCTTGAGTATGGCACGGATGATTATATGGCTAAACCCTTTAATCCGATTGAATTGGTTCTCAGAGTTAAATCCTTAGTTAGGAGAATGGAATTTCATTTACATGATAAATCAGGTGTGGAATCTGATGGTCCCTTTAAAATAGATTCTTATGCCAGGAAGTTCTATAAAGACGGCCGGGAGATAGAACTTACTCCGACGGAATATTCCATCATTAAATTATTTATGGAAAATTCCGGCAAGGCATTTAGCAGAGACGAAATATTGAATATAGTTTGGGGTTATGACTTTGTAGGAGATACTAAAATCGTAGATGTAAATATAAGAAGACTCAGGGCAAAGTTGGAGGATAATCCTAGTGACCCCCAAATTATAGATACGGTTTGGGGCGTAGGATATAGATGGGCTATAAATAAAAAGTGAAAGGCTGTAGAAAATGAGGAGTATAAAAGCTAGGCTGGTAGGAAATTTTATGCTTGTAATTATTATTTCAGTATTTATATTGGAATTTTTTTTGATAAATGCTGTCAAGCAGTATTATTATAAAAGTATAGAGGACATATTGTCTAACCAAATACAGTTTTCCGCTGAATTCTATTCCAAATATTTTTCTTCTTATTCATTGGAAGATATAATCATGGATGATGTAGATGTTTTTTGGCAGCAGACTACTGCACAGGTTCAGGTAATAGATATGAATAGAAATATATTGATGGATTCTATAGGGGTATCGGATTTAAATAAAATTAATACTCAGGATGTAGTAGAAGCATTAAAAGGGGAGAAAGGAGTATGGACAGGAGAAGTTTCCTATGATGATGAGCCTATCATGTCTGTTTCTTACCCTCTTAGAATGGATAATAAAGTAATTGGAGTTATCAGATTTGTATCTTCATTAAGAGAGACAGACAAGACGATTAACAAGATATCAATAATTCTTATATGGATTGGGCTTATCGTAGTATCTATATCGGGACTTGTAAGTGTGTTTTTGTCAAACACTATAGTCAGGCCTTTAAGGGAAGTGACTAAGGTAGCCGAAAAGATGGCTAACAGCCAATTAAATATAAGAAGTAAAAAAAGATACGATGATGAAATAGGCAAACTTTCAGATACTTTAAATTATATGGCTGAAGAATTAGTTAAAAAGGAACAGCTCAAAAATGATTTTATATCATCAATATCTCATGAGCTGAGAACTCCGCTGACTTCTATTAAGGGATGGGCAATTACATTAAAATCCGAAGACATTAAAAACGCCGATATGATTAAGGACGGGTTGGAGATTATTGAAAGGGAGAGCGAAAGATTATCTTCTATGGTGGAAGAATTATTGGATTTTTCGAGGTTTGCCTCGGGAAGAATTACATTAAGCAAAGAAGAAATGGATTTGGGATATACTATTAAACAGATAGGGAAGCAGATAATGCCTAGGTCCAAAGGGAGATTAATCAAATTTGAACTTGATTGTGAAGAGGAAATGCCGAGAATAATAGCCGATGAAGATAGGATTAAACAAGTCCTTATTAATCTGTTAGATAATTCCTTCAAATTTACTCCGGATGGAGGAACAATAAAATTAAGTGCCAAAAGTGAAGGTTCCTTTATAAATTTTTCCGTTGAAGATACGGGTTGCGGAATTTCAGAGGAAGATATGCCTTACGTCAAAGAAAAATTTTATAAAGGTAAAAACAGTAAATCTAACAGCGGACTGGGATTATCAATATGTGATGAAATCGTTAAGCTTCATGGGGGAACTATGAGTATTGAAAGCGTGCAGGGTGTGGGAACAAAAGTATCTGTCAGGTTGCCTTTAAAGGAGGAATCGACTCGATGAAAAAAGTAATTATTATTTTGATATTGCTCCTTTTGACAATAGAAACTACTTCATGTAATCTAAACAATATTGAAACAAGTGAAAAAATCAGTGCACCCAGAAACAATACCGTACCTCTCATGGGAAAATGGGAAATTGAAAGCTATAAAAACGGGAATGCTAAGGGGGGATGGGAAGCACAGGCGAAGTCAATGATAGGAGAGAAAGCAATTTTTCATAGCAGTGTTGCAGGCATCGGAAATAATTTATCCTTGGAGCCTTCCTATAAAATAAAAAATGTGAACAGTACGGATTATCTTTTATATCAGTATAAGGTGAGTCCGGAATATTTAGGTATAAGCAGTAAAAAAATACAAATAGTAAGTATAATAAGCAAAGAACAATTTTTTTATGAATTTATTAAAATCAATGATAATGAAATAGTAGTTAATATAGATGGAGTTTTTTATTATTTAAAAAAGCTTGATGAGGATGTAAATACTCAGAATGTAAAAGAATACCTGTCGGAAAAAAGTCAAAGCGCGAAGATTATGAATGACGAGGGTACAGAATCGCCCCAATCAGGAGTTTTAATAGGGCTTAAGTATCCAGAATATGATGATAACGGATCGGAACATTGGGCATATAAAACGGTATGGATAAGAAGTTATAATAAATCTATGGTCTATGCCTGTCGGGGAAGCAACTTGTTTGTTCCGAGAAAAACCGGATTCTGGGAGGTAGGAGTAAACAGAAGAACCGAAGACAATGTAACTTTTGATGAATTATATGCAAAGCCTTATAATAAGGAGATAAGTAAAAATTCTTCTAAGAACAAAGAGGATTATGATGAAAAAAATGCGACAATAAATATCATCATGAGAAAAAAGCTTGAAGAACCGGCAAAGGAAAAATCATTAAAAAATATTTTGGCCGTCGGAAATAACTATATATCCATTGAGAAAATCATTAATGGGAAACATCTGCTCCAGGTTCTCCCGATAGATAATATTGAAAACAGCAATCCGATAAAAATTTCGGATATTGCCGGAGAAACGGGGAAGAATGCCTTCTTGGAAGCCGCATCCAAGTACTCGGCCCAAAATTTTGAACATAAAAATAATTTTATCGGTATCGTTCCTAATGAGGAAAGTTTTGGGCTATCCAGGAGAAGCGGGCATTGGATAATGAAGGGCAGGATAAATATTTCCGAGAATAATCAGGATCATTACGGAGACTTTAACATAAAAACGGTTACTCCTCAGGAGCTTATAACATATGATGAGCTTTCGGTGCCTTGGAGCGGAATAAAGTTAAAAGTTCCGGAAGCTGTAGACGGTTATACTTCCCCTAATAAAGATATTGCTGTAATAGTAGTTCCCGGCAATCTTTTGGTATATGAGATAAGAGACGGAGAGCTGTTCGGAGAACCCTTAAAAAAGGTAAAATTAAAATCCGAAGAGCAGGTAGTGATGGCAGAATGGGCAACGGGAAAATATGTTTATACCTGGGAAGAAGAGTTTTTAAAAAACGGAGGGCAAGAAATAAACGAAGAATAAGACTTATAAGAAAAGCTTGATTTCCCTATGGATTATAAGAAAAGCTTCTATTGAAATATTATATTAAGGAAGCTTTTCTTGAAACCCATTTAACGGGAAATTTATATTAATGAAATCTTGATTTCCCTATGGGTTATAAGAAGAGAGATTTTATGAAATTTAAGGTTTCATTAAGGATATAAACGGTTTGGTCGTCTTTAAACGTTGAATCAAAGGAGTGCCCTCCTTTGTCGTGAGTAAGGAAATAGCAATTTATGCCGTTTTCCTTTAATTTATCGTAAAATTTTTGGGAAGATGAATATGGTACCGTATCATCTTCCTTTCCATGAGCTAAAAAACAGGGAATCATATTTGAACTTACCCAATTGATAGGAGAATAAGAATCAAGTATTTCATTTTTGCTCTTAGGGTCTACTTTTAAGGTTTTCTTAGTTGAAAATCTGGCAAATAATGACTTATTTTCAGGAGTAAATATATCCTTTAGATCAGAGGGAGAATAATATGCAACGACTCCCTTTATTCCTTCCATTTTTTCTTTATCTTTCCTATAGGAATTATAAGCTGAATATAATAATGAGAGATGCCCTCCAGCGGATAATCCCATCAAAACAATTTTTTCTTTGTCTACCTTTAATTTTTCGCTGTTATATTTTATAAAGTCCAAAGCATCCGTATAGTCAAACAATATATCATTCATGCTGCTTTTAAGCCCGTATCGGTAGTCGATTGACGATACGCATAGGCCATTTGACGCAAGGTACTTACACCATGAAACATTATTTTTTTGATTTCTGAATCCCGATATCCACCCGCCGCCGTGACAGAAAAAAACCAAGGGGTATTTTGTTTCTCCAAAATTTTGGGGATACCATATATCCATTTTTAAATGACGTCTCCCGGTTTGCTTATAAGTATAAGTGACATAATAAATAGGTTTTTTAGGCATTATGGGAATATGAGCATTTAAAATCCTTAAACAAAACATGAAGACGGATAGAAGGAAATAATAAAAGCCCAAAGAAAAATCGATAGAAACTAAGAGAACAAACGTTATAAAGATATAGAGCTTATTGACATAGAAATAAGATTTTTTGATACTTTTTTTAAATTTTTCCATTTTATTCTCCCGTATTAAAAATTATTTTATATGCATTCCGGTTAGGGGATTTTCCACTCTTTCCGGTCTGAAGAGTGCTTTTCTCGCGTTTCTGTCATAAACGTTTAATTTGTGGAGAATATATCTTGCCAATACAAATTCGAAGGGAAGCCAAATATTATGGTTGATGGGAAGCATTTTTCGTTTTGCTCCTTCCATTTCATTATAAAGAACCCTCCGTGATTTTAACGGCAAGGTAGTATCAAACAGCGCATCAATGAAAGTGACCGTTGACATATCCAATAAGTGAGCATAGGATATTGGATCTATTTTAAATAAAGGATGAATATTTTCATCTTTCACTATTTCCGAAAAGGACATTTTTTTCACTGAGGGAAATTCATCCTTATATATTTTGTATAATCTTTCCTCGTCATTTAAATAATAAGGATCCTTATATCCATTATTTAATAAAGCTCTTGCAAAAGCAGTAGCCGGGGATTTATGGATTATTTTCGGAAGATAACCTCCTGTCGTTATGAACAGTTTGTGATTAATTCTTTCGTCTAAAGCACCCGCAATCGTTCCTATCATTCCGCCCAAACAGTATCCCATTACAACATTGTTTTCCTTCCATAAATTTTTTTGGGAAAGAAGATCTATAGTACTTAAGACATCGACAACTCCGTGTTCCCAAAATTGGTACATGATGTCTATGTCAGGATACAGATAGCTCCTTCCGCTTACAGAATTGTTTTCCACTCGGGTATAATTTCCCGGAAGAATGATTATAGAGGTATTAACTCCCGCAGATGCAAGGTGAGGACCAATCCATAATAAAAATTTGATATTCCTGCTTCCAAGACCATGGAGAATAACAGTAGATGCTCTCGGGTCTTTCTTCGGTTCAAAATTATAGATTTCAACATTTTCGGTTCCCGGCGCGGGATTTCTGTAGAGGGATTTGTATCTTATATAGCTGCATCTATAGCTTTTTCCTTTAAATATATATCCCGAAACATAGTCGATATCTTTCTTTGTATAAGTAAAATCAATTTTCATAATATTTCCTTTCTCCACCGCCTGCAAAGTCAGAATTTTCAATGGAATTAGCAGCTTTTTCGGTAGCTACCGGTTTATAGGTAGTAATGGATTTTTGAATATTTTTTATGTCATCATATAATGCCTTATATTCTTTTTTGTCTTCTTCAGATAGGCCGGAGTCGTCAAAATCCTCGTAAGAAAAATAAAAAGTATACCCGGATTTTTCATTGATTTTAACGTTGTTTTTAAGGGTTGTTAATTCCGCCACTTCATCATTTTTAGGGGTCACATTTTTTTTGAATACGGATATTGCAAATATGTTTCTGACATGAGAAAAGATTTCTCCCTTTTTATCGTTTAATTTGTCTTCATCTTTTATATTTTCAACAGCATCGTAATATTGGTCTATTAAATCGTTTGATATATATCCGTATACTATTCCCCCGAGCATGGGTTCATTCTCATCATCAGGATTTCCCAAACCGAATAGCACTATGTTATCCTCTTTTTCTTTCCAGGTATCGCCCATTTTAAATTTAAATCCCAAATCCTTAAACCCTACATACCCTTCTTCCGCTTCAGAATCCGATATCTCCATTTCCTCTTGGCCACATGCGGATAAGGATAATGCCATAATTCCTATCAAAAAGAAAGAGATAGTTTTTTTTATGAATTTTTTCATCGAATGCCTCCTAAAATTTATTATACCCCATAGAAAAATTCTGATTTATCTTAATGTAAATTTTTCGTTAAATGATATTTTTCAAAAGGCTTTTTAACGTGTTAATGCTTCAACATAAGTCCCTTTATAAATATTATACTATATTATGGTCTTTATTTTAAATAGAATAATATGATATAATAAAAGTAAAATTAAATCTACAAGGGGGAGAATCTATGAGAAAAGCATTATTAAAAGTAATATCCGCAGTACTTATCTTTGCTCTTTTATCGGCAGGAGGGACAACCTTCGCGGATACGGAAGAAAATTATTTTAAAGATGTGCCTAAAGGCCACTGGGCGGAAAAATATATCTATGAGCTTAAGAATCTGAATATAATCAAGGGAATAGATGAAGAAAATTTCGGGATGGGGAAGTCTTTAACAAAGGGAGAATTTATCACATGGCTTGAAAAAGTCATTAATATAAATCTGGCTGCAGTGTTAAATTCCGATGAAAACCAATCTTTACTTACAAGAAAGGAAATGGCTGAACTAATTGTAAAGTCATTACAATTAGATAGCTTAGCTTTTAAAGTTGATATTAAATCAAATGAAAAACTTCTTCCCTATGATGACGTAAAAGATGATTTTGGATACATATCCGTTGTAAAAGATTTGAATCTGATGACCGGAAGCAACAATAAATTTAATCCGGACAGGGCAGTATCAAGAGAAGAGGGAGCCACAGTATTAGGCAGAATATATGAGAAAATTTCCAAGCCTGTAAGTTATTTAAACGGTTTTTATGCTATAGATTCTTATTCCCAGAAGGATATGATAAAAGATTTGAATTCCGTGGGATTTGGATGGAGCAGATTGGAAGGGGACGAATCGCAAAATAAAGTTGTGTTAAATACAACCAGAGATGAAAATAATTCCTTCGGATTTCCTGAAGGATTTTCGGAACCTCTAAGTATCGCAAAGGATAATAAGGTTTCAGACCAACTTACGGTGTTTTCAAATGATCAGAATACATTGAAGTATGTGCTGACAAAGGATGAGGGGAGAAAAAAAGCCGTAGATCAAATCGTAAAGAAGATAGAAACTTCCTTTAGCGGAGTGGTAATAGATTTTGAAAATATGAAAGGAGAAGAATTGAAATCCGGATTCAATACCTTCTTATCGGAGCTAAAGGCAGAGCTGAATAAATACAACAAGAGCCTTTATGTAACGGTACCTCCTAAAATGAAGCCTCCTTTAGCGTATTATGATGCTTATGACTATAGATATATAGGAGAAGTGGCGGATAAGGTAATTCTCATGGCTCATGATTATTATCCGAAAAGCTTAAAGGAAAATGAAAGGGACAGTTTTTATTCCAATACACCTTTGACACCTATGGATGATATATATTACGGATTAAAAGAAATCACAGATGAAAATACGGGAGTTCGTGATAAGAATAAAATACTTCTGCAAATATCATTTGACTCGGTTCAGTGGAAGATTAAGGACGGGAAGATTATGAATGACATTCCATATCACCCCGGCTATGAATTGATCAGAAAAAGAATGGCGGAAGACAGTTCTGTAGAAAAACAGTACGTTTTCGGGAATGCTTATCTGAAGTACCATAATTCCGAAGATGAAACGGATAATATAGTATGGTATGAAAATGAAAACAGCGTAACGGATAAAATAAATATGGCAAAGCTTTTTGGAGTTAACGGAATATCCTTATGGAGGTTAGGTACCATTCCCGATTATGAAGATGAAGGGATAAATCTTAACATATGGAATGAAATTTTGAATGCAGAGGGAAAATAGAAGATATATAAAAAATCTGAAATTCCGGTTATAACGGTTTTAACCGGAGTTTCATTTTGTTGTTTTTTAGGGATTAATTATTGAAATAATATATGGTGAGGAGAATTTATATGACTAAATTATATTTGGTAAGACACGGACAAACGGAATGGAATATCATCGGCAGAATTCAGGGCTGGGGGAATTCGGATCTTACACAGGAAGGTATAGACAGTGCTGTTCTCTTGGGGGAAAGATTAAGGAATACGGATTTTGATATAGCATTTTCAAGCCCTACAAAAAGGGCCATAGACACAACCAGACTCATACTTCGGGACAGAAATGTAGAAATAAAAGAGGAACCCGATTTGAGGGAATTGGGTTACGGAAGTTGGGACGGAGAATTTTTGAAGAATATCAGGGATTCGGAAGAATTTATTGAATATAAAAGAAATCCGGCTCTATATAAAGCCGAAAACGGGGGAGAAACTTTTCTCCAGCTTCAAAAAAGGACAGTATCCGCTATAAACAGAATAATATCGGATTATAAATCCGGAAATGTTTTGATTGTCAGCCATGCTGTGGCTTTAAGGTCTATTATGCTGTATTTTGAGAATCTTCCCATAGATAAAATCTGGGACATTCCTCCCATAAGAAATACAAGCATGACTTTAATCGAGACTGACGGAAAGAATTCAAAGATAATTCTCTACGGAGACATCTCTCACTTAAAGGAAAATGTATAAAAAACATATAAAATTTTAATGCGCCTTGTCCTTGGTTTATCAGGAATAAGGCGATTTTTATTTTTGTATTAATTTGCCTAAAACTGTAGATTTATCTATTTTTATATTGAATGCCGTCTAAAATATTGATATAATGATATTTGGAGTTTAAAAAAAATTATACAGGGAATTCCAAGGGGAGGATTATTAATGACAAGAAGAAAAATCGCAATGATTGTTTGCGATATTTTGCTCTTAAACGCGTCCTACATCATTGCAATGGCTCTTAGATTTGAGGGCAATATAGATCCTCAAATCTTTAAGGTTTATCTAAACAATGCTATTATAATTACTATTATTAAATTAACCGTTTTTTATTTTTTCAAATTATACAAGAGCTTATGGGAATATGCCAGTGTTGATGAGCTTTTTGAAGTGGTGGCGGCATCGCTTACATCCAATATTATAGTTATCGGATATTTAACGTTGATGTCGTCTTATTTGCCTATAAGTGTATATATTATGGTAACCCTTTCAGACATGATGCTTATAGGAGGGCACAGATTTATTTACAGAGCTTTCAGAAGATTTAAAAACAATATTTTTTCAGAGTCCGGCAGCAAAAGGGTGTTGATCGTAGGTGCGGGTTCCGCTGGGGCCATGGTTATAAAAGAACTGAGAAACCACGATGCTCTTAAAAGTAAACCCGTGGCAATAATAGACGATAACAGAAAAAGATCGGACAGAGCATTAACGGAGTGCCGGTTGTGGGGAACAGGTCAGATATAGGGTACATATGTAATAAGATGAAAGTCGATGAGATAATCATATCGATTCCCTCCGCAAAGAGAAAACAGATAAGGGATATAGTGGACGAATGCAGAAAGACCAAATGCAGGATAAGGATTCTTCCGGGAGTATACGAATTGATTGACGGAAAGGTAAGCGTTTCAAAGATCAGAGATGTGGATATCGATGATTTGCTCGGCAGGGAGGAAACCAAACTGAATATGGAGGATATATGCGGATATATAAAAGGAAAGAAAATTCTTGTCACAGGAGGAGGGGGATCTATCGGCTCCGAGCTCTGCAGGCAAATTGCCAGATTTTTGCCCGGAAAACTTATAATCCTTGATATGTATGAGAATAACGCCTATGATATTCAAAACGAGCTTAAAAAAGATTATAAAAACTTAAATTTAAAAATTATTATTTCGTCTGTCAGGGACAAAAAGAAAACTGAAGAAGTAATCAGAAATGAGAGACCTGATGTTATATTTCATGCGGCAGCCTATAAGCATGTTCCCCTGATGGAAGAAAATCCTATTGAGGCCGTAAAGAATAATATATTCGGGACTCTGAACGTGGTTCAGGCGGCAGACAAATACGATGTAAAAAAGTTTGTCCTTATATCCACCGATAAAGCTGTCAATCCCACAAGTGTGATGGGTGCCACAAAGAGGGTATGCGAAAAAATAATTCAGTCTATGGATAAGACAAGCAATACAGAATTTGTAGCGGTAAGATTCGGAAATGTTTTGGGAAGCAACGGAAGCGTAATACCTCTTTTTAAAAAGCAAATCGCCGAGGGCGGTCCGGTTACCGTAACTCATAAAAATATCACGAGGTATTTCATGACGATACCGGAGGCTTGCCAGTTGGTGCTTCAGGCAGGTTCCATGGCAAAAGGAGGAGAGATATTTGTACTGGATATGGGAGAGCCAATAAAGATCGTTGATTTGGCAAGAGATCTGATCAGGCTGTCGGGTTTTGAGCCGGAAACGGATATTCCCATTAAAATAATAGGGTTGAGGCCGGGCGAAAAACTTTTTGAAGAGTTTCTTTTGAATAAGGAAAGAGTGAGCAAGACGGAACATGACAAGATATATATTGAAAAGCCTCTGGCCGACGGATTCGACGGACTGGAGATGAATATTCAAAGATTAAGGACAGCTATAGAAGCGGGAACCAATGACCAGGTGATATCCTTGCTGAAAGTCATGGTTCCTGCTTACAAAACAAATATGTACAGTAATGACAAATATATGCCAATTAAAGATGAAACAGCTGTGACCTTAAATCAGATCAGTTCACACCGATAATTATTAACGAGATGAGGAAAGGGACCATAATTAGAAAGAGACTTATTATTATGCTTTCCTTTTCCTTTCGAGTCAGTAAATAGCTTGATTCATAGTATCCGTTTATCTTTTTTCTTGTTGAAATTTTTTTAACAGCTTTGAAAAATGTCAATGCTATGGCCTCCTTAATACATCAAGAAAATACATTTATCGACAATTAAATTATACACATAATTTTGTTTAAGTCAAATAGGCCTAAAGTTTTATATATAAATTTATCGAAAGTTGTAATATAATCATAATATATATCGGTTTTTGTTCGATTAATATTAATAGGTAAAGGGGGAAACATGAATTGGAAGAGGAAATAAGCTTAAGGGAATATTTTTTTGTTCTCATAAAAAGATTATGGCTTATTTTATTGCTTACAGTTATGTGCATAGGTGCAAGCGGTATAATCAGTTTTTATGTCCTTAAGCCGGAATACCAAACATTTACTACGTTGATGGTAGGCAGGCCCAAGGATTATCAGAATACAAACCAGCAGTTGGATTACAACGAAATAATGGTTAACCAGCAGCTTGTTACCACCTATGGAGAACTGGTAAAGAGCAGAGTTGTTGCAGACGATGTAATAAGGGATTTAAAGCTTGATATACCCTTTGACGAGTTTAAGGATAAGGTCAATGTAAACCTTGTTAAGGATACCGAAATTATTAAAATAGAAGTCACGGACGGAGACCCTGAGCTTGCTGCGGCTATTGCCAACAAGACGGCGGAAGTTTTTATGGACAAAGTCAAAGATATAATGAATATAGAAAATGTTCAGATCATAGACAGAGCACAGGTCACGGACAAACCCGTCAAGCCGAGGCCCCTTTTAAATATGGCCATAGCCGGAGTCCTGGGATTGATGGCAGGGATATTTCTGGCGTTTATCCTTGAATATTTTGACAATACCATAAAAACCCAGGAAGATGTTCAAAAATATTTAGGTTTATCCGTCATAGGGACTATTCCCAAATTTGATGAAAACAATTAGTTTTATTGAGGTGAAGATATGGCAAGATCTAAAATAATTACCTATGAAAATCCGAAATCTCCTACGGCGGAAGCCTACAGGACCTTGAGGACAAATATTCAGTTTTCAAGTATTGATAAGACTATAAAGAGCATAGTTGTAACTTCTTTTGGGCCGGGAGAAGGGAAAAGTACCGTTACGGTAAATACTGCGGTTACTATGGCTCAGGCGGAAAAGAAAGTTCTTCTCATAGATTGTGATCTAAGAAAGCCCAAGGTACATACTTTTTTCAGGATACACAACGGGGAGGGGCTTACAAATATTATTGCAGGAAACTTGGATTATAATGAAGCAATTAAAACAACCGAAATTGTTTCAGGGTTGGATATCATTACTTCCGGTCCTATCCCGCCGAATCCCGCCGAACTTATCGGTTCCCAGAAGATGAAGAATTTTTTGAACCGGGTAAAGGAAGATTACGATATAGTATTGGTGGATGCTTCCCCCGTAGGAATGGTAACGGATGCGGCTATTCTTTCGTCTATCGTAGACGGAACGATTTTCGTCTGCGCCGTGGGGGAAACGGATGTGGAAGGAGCAAAATCCACTAAGGCACTCCTTAACAAGGTTAACGCCAACATATTGGGAGTGGTCTTAAACAAAGTTCCCATAAAGGAGAGGGGAGGATATTACAGATATCAATATTACAGATATTCGTACTATAATGATGATTCCGGCAGAAAAGGAAAAAGAGTGAAGAAGAGGAGGAAGAACAATGATTGATTTGCATTGCCATATACTTCCCGATGTGGATGACGGTTCAAAGAACATGGCAATGTCCGTTGAGATGGCAAAGATTTATTTGAAAAACGGCATAAAAGAAATCATAGCTACTCCCCATTATATTGAGGGGGATCAGTTCAGTACCTTTGAAGAAAACAAGGTTGTTTGCGAAAAATTTAAAGATGTTCTCCAAAGAGAAAATATAGATTTGAAAGTATATCTGGGACAGGAAATATTTTTATCCCCCGATATCATGAAATATCTTGAAGAGGGCAGAGTCGGCTCTCTGAACGGTTCCAAATATGTTCTTATAGAACTGGCCATGGCTAACGATTATGTTCATATGGAAAATGTAATATATGAATTCCTGATGAAGGGATACATTCCCGTAATCGCCCATCCCGAAAGATATAAAAAGATTCAGGATGACCCCAATGTTTTATATGAATACATAAGACTCGGAGCATTAGCTCAGATGAACATAAGAAGTTTGGAGGGAATGTATGGGGATAAGGCAATGAATACAGCCGAGATATTGGCGGCTTGCGGTATGTATCAGTTTGTGGGGACGGATGCCCATTCTGACGAAGGGCGTTCTCCGGAAGTGGGAAAGAGCCTGGAGATATTGAAAGGGATTGTTTCCGAGAAGGAATTTGAAAAAATTACCTTTACGAACAGTAAAGCTCTTCTTGAAAATAAGGACATAATCTTTGAAGAGCCGAAAAAATATGAAGGCAGAAAGAAAGGCATATTGTTCAGACTGAAATCAAAAGTAAGTTTATTTTAAAGGAGGATGAATATGAAAAAGAATATATTATTGTTTATGTTGATATTTGGGCTTCTGTTTACATATGTACTCCCGGGCGGGGAGGCTTTTGCCGAGGATCTGAATGAAGGCGCTTTGGAACTTTTTCTAAGCAAACTTTCGGATATGGAAGACGGTGACAGACAAGCGGCAGGAGAAGCCTTAAAGATTTATATGGAAGACGATGAAGGTGTAAGCAAACTTAAGAGGGATTTAAGTACATTTATCAGCGACAGTCAGGAAGAACAGCTGAAAGATCACGGATACAGTTTGAATGATGTAAAGTCGGAGCTGGACAGACTGAACAAATGGAGCAAAGAAGACCGTGTCAAATTGGCCGACTACATCGGAGAGGGAAATACTTCAGCTATTAAATCTCTTATATACAGCTATGAAGAAGGGGATAAATCCGATATTTCAAATAATGAAGGCAATCCTTCCGAAGGAAACGGAGGGAGCACGGCTCCGGTTGTACCGTTGGCCGAAGGTAAAAAGGATGAAGAAAAACTTTTAGAAGTTTATTTCAAGGATATAGGCAATTCAAAGGGAAAGGATGCAATTGTATTCTTAGCTCAAAGAGGGATAATCACCGGGAGGACAAAGGAAACCTTCGATCCGTCGGGAGAGCTGACGAGAGCCGAATTCGTTACGCTCATACAGAGACTTTTAAAACTTGAACCCAAAGCCAAGAACGCCATGCCCTTTAAGGACATAAAAGAAGGAGACTGGTTCTACAATGCAGTAAAGAGTGCTTATGATAACGGAATAATCACAGGTACGGGTCCCGATTCCTTCTCGCCCAAGAATAGGGTAACAAGGGAACAGATGATAACAATAGTTATGAGGATATTAAACGATAAAGGCCTTACCTTTACACTAAAGGACACGGGAAAGAGCCTGGATGATTTTAAAGACAAAGGAGAAGTTTCTCCTTGGGCCGCACTTCATATGGTGTATGCGGTGAAATACGGCATCGTTGAAGGGAAAACAGAGGATACGCTTAATCCTAAGGATTTTGCAACGAGGGAAGAAGCAGCTGTTACAATTAAAAGGCTGTTTGATATATTAAATAAATAAAAGCAATAGCGTTATGTGACGATTATTATATTGGAGGTGAGTTTAAAGGAAGTTTGTTGTTTTAATAACATATTTTAAGGAGGTTTAAAGGAATATGAAGAAGTACTTATCGATTTTGTTGGCATTGACCATGATCTTATCGATGGTAATACCCATGGGAGCATTTGCGGAAGGAAATGATAATCAGGCGATATTTGACGAACTTAAAGATAAGTTTGGAGGAGTTGCAGGAAAGTATCCTGAAAATTTAAAGAATGCAGTTAAGAGAGTTGACGAAGATTTTTGTAATTCGGCACTGAATAAGTTTAAATCCAATCTTAGCGAAACTCAAAAAGAAACTTTAAAAGATAAGTTCGGATTAGAAGTAGACGGAAATGTAAAAGATATAACAGAAGATGTGCAAGCGTGGTTAAGCAATGAGAGCGAAATATCTAATTTGATTGATGATTTAGGTGGAAAATTAACTGCAAATCATAACGATTCTTTAGCTTATATTAACGGTTTAAGAACTACAATAACTACTGAATATGGAGAATTAATAGATAAGTGGAATACAACAGTATTACTAAATAAAAATAAAAAAATAGATTTTGCATTAGATTTGTATAAGGCTGTAATTGATAACCTAACAGTAAAAGAAACGTCATCAAAAAAATTGGAATTCAGCATAGGCAGCGGATTAACCAGTGATGTTGAAGAAATACAAAATACTTATTTGAAAGAAGAAGCTAAAGTTAGTTCAGTTTCGGTAAAAGATGTTGTTGTTAAAACCACCGATGATTTGGAAAATGATTTTAATACAAAGATAATTCCGGGTGGAACTAATGAAGTCATTAAATCATTTTTCTTAGAATTAGGCGCTAATTATATTTCATATACAGCTCCGTCCGACGAAGGCTCATCAGGCAGCAGCGGAAGGTCATCTAACTCTGATGCCGACGTACCTGTAACACAAACGGGCAAAGTTGATAAAGAAGAATCAGCAGTAGAATTCGGAAAGGACAATGTTTCCGTACAGACAAAAGACGGAACAGCTACGGTTACATTGAAAGAATATGATTTGGTTGCGGGAATAAAGAACCTGAGAAAATCCATAGGCAGTGACAAGGAAGGAAAAGCGGTTGTAGATATTGAAAATGTAGAGGGAGTTAATGTTTCCTTTGTACTTTCCTCAAAGATTGCGGAAGCTATTTCAGATAACAATATTTCTCTGGAAATAAATGCAGGGGATATTCAATATTTAATACCGTCCGATGCTTTAAAGGGTATAGAAATACCTTCAGGCGCAAAGATACAGTTTAAATCCGCCGAAGGAGATGTAGAATCGGTTGCGGCTGCTGCGGGAGAATTGGGAAATGCAAAGAAAGTTGTAGAACTTTCCCTGGAAATTACATCCGGCAAAGATACCGCAAAGGTTTCGGAATTTGCTTCACCTGTTACCGTAACCGTAAATGTCAAAGGCCTTGGAGACAAGGATAAATTGGCTGTTTACTATTTCAATGAAGCAGAAGGAAAACTTGAATTTGTAACAGGAAAGATAAAGGATGACAAAGCCGTTCTTGTACTTTCACACTACAGCAAATATGCATTCCTGGAATCAACAAAATCCTTTACCGATTTGGAAGGACATTGGGCTAAGGATTATATAGAGTCAATGGCAGCTAAAAACGCAGTAAACGGATATGAAGACGGAACATTTAAACCTGAAGAAAAAGTTACAAGAGCACAATTCGTCAAGATGCTCGTTTCATCTCTTGAAGAAAAGCTTGAAGCCTATGACGGCTCATTTACCGATGTGGCAGAAGGAGACTGGTTTGCACTATATGTTGCAACGGCTAAGAAATTAGGAATTGCTTCGGGATATGCTGACGGAAGCTTTAAGCCGAATAAAGAAATATCAAGAACAGAAATGGCTGTAATGCTGAGCAGCTTAACAGACGAAGAACTGACGGAAGAAGATGTGGCAAAAGAATTGACCGTATTTGCGGATGCGGATTCTATCCCATCATGGGCAAGAGAAGCCGTAGCAGAAGTTGTTAAAGCGGGACTGATGAATGGTGACAATGGTTCCTTCAATCCCGAAAATCCGGCTACAAGAGCGGAAGCGGCAACAGTTATATACAGAGCATATAACAAATAAATATCAGTATAAAATATAAAGCAGAGGAAATTTCCCCTGCTTTATATTATTTCATGTAACTTCTTGCCTTACTCATCAATTCTTCTCTTCTGGAGCTTTTATAGGAATTATAATAGTCTTTTAAATCATTGATAATGCTTGTATCATAATTCTTGTTCTTTAATTCTCCCTCGATTTCCTTTATAAGAGAATTGAATTTTGCATCACATTCCTTTTCCAACTGGGAACCTTCAGATATATATTTAGCTGCCAATTTTGCATTTGATATATTTCCCGACTTATATTCTTGATATGCTCCGCTTATTACGGAATCGAGGTTTCCCTCGTATTCGCTTTGAAGTTTTTCGAATTTGCCGTTGTATTCTTCCAAAATTCCGATATAAGCAGCATCATCTTTGCCATTACCTTGTGACTTACCGGAATCATCGGTATTTGTGTTTTCTCCCGTATTGTCGGTTGTACTATCCGGGTTTTGGGAATCCTTCTTCCCGGTTTCCGATTCGATTACCTTGAGTATGGGGTTTTCAATATCATCGGGATTTTTGTTTTCGCCTTCGGAAGAAGAATCATCCGGTTTATTTTCTTCCGCATTTTTGTAAGCGGAAATCATTTCAAAGGTGAATTTGATTTTTCTCCAGTTAATTGATACAGCCAGGATCAAAATTACAACAATTCCCCAAAAGATATATTTGCCTTTTTTGTGTTTTTTCATATATTTCCTCCCAAATTTATTGTATGAAACATATTATATCATTTATTAATCCGTATACCAAATCCATATCCTGTTTATTATCCGGGAAATAGACAGGATTCTTCCTTATGGATATTTCTTAATGAAATATTTGATATAATGTATAAATATTTTTAAAATAAATTCATATTGGCAGTTTTTGTTGAATTTTAAATATCGGATTGATATAATTATTGTTGTGGTATTAATATTCAGGGAAGGCTGCCGATATCAGTGGCAGCAGGAGTATTGATATATTTTATGATGTGTTATATCCTTAAAACAGACGAAGTCATGATTGTTTTGAATAAAGTCAAAGTTAAGAGAGTATAGGAGGGAAAAATATGACGATCAAAAAAGCGATAATACCCGCGGCAGGACTGGGAACGAGATTTCTTCCCGCCACGAAAGCACAGCCCAAAGAAATGCTTCCCATAGTTGATAAGCCTACAATACAGTATATAGTTGAAGAAGCCATAGAATCGGGAATAGAAGATATATTGATAATCACGGGAAGAAACAAAAGAGCCATAGAAGACCATTTTGACAAATCCGTGGAACTGGAGATGGAGCTTGAACAGAGAAACAAGACGGAACTCCTGAACCTTGTTCGGAAAGTATCAAACATGGCCAATATTACTTATATAAGGCAGAAAGAACCTAAAGGATTGGGAGATGCCATATACTGCGGAAAAAACTTCATAGCCGACGAACCCTTTGCGGTGCTTTTGGGTGACGATATCGTCGATTCGCAGACAAAACCGTGTCTGAAACAGCTCATGGATGTATACGACGAATACAAGACAACCATACTGGGAATCAAGGAAGTACCAAAAGGAGAGGTAAACAAATACGGCATAGTTTCGGGCATGTATATAGAAGACGGAGTATACAAGGTAAAGGATCTTATAGAAAAGCCTACCCCGGAAGAAGCTCCTTCCAACGTAGCCATATTGGGAAGATATATAATAACTCCGGAGATATTCAAAGTATTGGAACATACAGCCCCGGGAGCCGGAGGGGAAATCCAGCTGACGGATGCCCTAAGGGAACTGGCGAAAAAAGAAGCCATGTATGCCTACAACTTTGAAGGAAAGGTATACGACGTAGGAGATAAATTGGGATTTCTCCAGGCAACGGTGGAATTTGCCCTGAAGAGAAAAAAATTGGGCACGGAGTTCAGAAAATATCTGAAGGGAATAGTCGGAGAGAAGCAGGACGGTTAATCGTGATAGTACAAATCCGATAATACAACAGGTTTGTACTATTTTATTCTCTGATTTTCATATTTAAATAAAATCCGATAAATTTTAATAAATCTTTACACAAATTTTCCTTTACAGGAAACCAGATTAGTGTTATATTATAATCGTTCGTATAATGAATGAATAAAATTCGGATATGGAGCGTAGAACGACATGGACATGAATTTTTTTAATCCCACAGCCCTGTACAAAGAACTCTTACTGCTGCAGGAAACGGAAAAAAATCAGAATATAACCCAGAAAGAACTGGGGGATCTCATAGGTGCGGCTCCCTCTATGGTCAACATATATATAAACGGCCTGGAAGAGAAGAGTTATCTGAAGAGAGAATATATATCGGCAAAGACGGTTAACTATATAATCACTCCCAAAGGGGTGAAGAGGAAAAACTACCTTGCCATTACATATTTGGACGAACTCTTAAAGCTGTACCGCCTGGCGGAAGAAAATGTGGAGAATTTTTTATTGAGGATTGAAAATAAGGGCTACAGGAATATACTTTTCTATGGAGCCGGAGAAGTGGCGGGAATCATACTGGCAATAATAAAGGGAAGAACGGACAAACCCCTGAAAGTATTGGCACTGGTGGACGACGACAAAGATAAGCAGGGCAATGAGTTGGCAGGATATAAGATTATTTCCCGTGAGGAAATAAAAGAATATAAGCATGACGGGATAGTGGTTACGTCCTATACCTTTGAAGATGAGATAATGGGGAGATTGAGGGAAATAGGGTATCCTATGGATAGGGTGGAAAGATTTTTTGGGGTGTAGGAGAAAAAGATAAGATGGAGTTGAAAGTGATTGTATAGAAAATATATAAAAAGATTGTTGGATTTTATATTTGCAATTATATTATTGATAATTTTGTCGCCTATCATGTTGATTGCGGCTATGACAATAAAAGCGGAAGATCCCAAAGGTCCCGTTTTATTCAGGCAGAAGCGTCCCGGCAAAGATGCAAAGATATTTGAAATCTATAAATTCAGAACTATGAAAGCCGAAACGGAACGTGACGGAAGAAAGCTTTCGGATATGGAAAGAATGACGAAAGTAGGCTCGGTTTTAAGAAAGACAAGCACAGACGAACTGCCTCAGCTGTTTAATATAATTAAGGGGGAAATGAGCTTTATAGGGCCGAGACCGCTGTTGGTTGAGTATTTAAAGCATTATTCATGTGAGCAAATGAGGAGGCATGAAGTGATTCCCGGAATATCAGGATGGGCCCAAGTCAACGGGAGGAATAATACTACTTGGGAAGAAAGATTTAAAAATGATGTATGGTACGTGGATAATGTAAGTTTTAAGCTTGATTTTAGGATTTTTTTTATGACCATATATAATATTTTGAGCAGGAAAGGGATAAACAATTCGGAAGATGATACGATGCCTATTTTTGGTGATACAAATAGGCTTACTTAATGTCAGTAGGTGATAACATGTCAAAAATAATGATTTTAGGTGCTGGCGGGCATGGAAAAGTAGTTGCTGAAATAGCAAAATTAATGAATAAATGGGATGAAATAGTTTTTCTTGATGACAATAAAAGTCTTCATGAGGTTAATAGTTATAAAGTTATTGGAACATTATCTGATTATTTAATTTATAAAGATAGATACCAATATGCATTTGTTGCCATTGGAGATAACAAACTTAGATTAAAATTAATTAAAAATATGATGAAGAATGGAATTAGTATTCCTATTTTAAGACACCCTTTTACATCTATCAGTGATAATTGTAAAATTGGACAGGGAACTGTAATTATGGCGGGTTCGATTATAAACACAAATTCTATTATAGGTAAAGGATGTATTATTAATACATCAAGCAGTATAGACCATGATTGTATATTAGAAGATGGAGTTCATGTATCTCCTGGAGTCCACATAGGAGGGACGGTACATATAGGTAAGTTTTCATGGATTTGTATCGGTTCAAGTATTATAAATAATATTACAGTTGGTAATAACGTAGTCGTTGCATCAGGATCAACCGTTACTAAAAATGTTCCTGACAATGTGATGATTGCAGGAGTACCGGCATTAATTAAAAAATGTTTGGAGTGATAATAATGGTTAATCAAAAACAAATACCTCTTTCAGTCCCCAACCTTTCCTTAGACATCTTAGACAACATAAAAGAGACCATAGAAACAGGCTGGGTATCAACCGGAGGAAGATTTATAACGGAATTTGAAGAAAAAATAGCCAAATATGTAGGCGTAAAAAGAGCGGTTTCATGCCAAAGCGGTACTGCAGGGCTTCATCTTGCTTTGAAAGTGTTTGGTATAGGCCATGGTGATGAAGTAATAGTCCCTACCGTTACATTCATAGCTGCGGTAAACCCTGTTAAATATGTAGGAGCCGAGCCCGTATTCATGGATTGCGATGATACCCTGAATATGGATATGGACAAACTGGAAGAGTTTTTGCAAACTCAATGTATTTTTAAAGACGGAAAAATAGTTAATAAAGAAACGGGAAAAACCGTAAAAGCTGTAATCATCGTTCATGTATTCGGAAATCCCGCCGATATGGAAAGATTGATGAAGATAAAAGAAAAATATAATTTAAAAGTAATAGAGGATTCCACTGAAGCCTTGGGTTCCTATTATACAAAAGGCAGATATGCCGGAAAATACTGTGGTACGATAGGAGATGTAGGAGTTTACTCCTTCAACGCAAATAAAATAATAACTACAGGCGGAGGAGGAATGGTTGTATCCGACGACCACGAATTGTTGGACAAAGCAGCTTTCCTGTCCGTTCAGGCAAAGACCGATCCCTTGTATTTCATACATGACGAAATAGGCTATAACTACCGCATGACAAATATACAGGCAGCCTTCGGGACAAGCCAGATAGATAAACTGGAAACTTTTATAGAAACAAAAATCAGAAATTATAATCTGTATAAAGAAGCCGTAGAAAATATAGACGGATTGACTATCCTTCCCTTTGCAAAAAATGCTCGCTCAAACCACTGGTTTTATTCCATAATAGTAGACAAAGAAAAATACAGCATGGACAGAGACGAACTTCTGAGAAAGCTAAACAGCGAAAATATTCAGACAAGGCCCCTCTGGGGATTGATACATAAACAAAAGCCATATTTTGATAGTCAGTCGTATAAGATTGAAAAAGCACTGTTCTATGAAAAGAATTTGATAAATGTACCATGCAGTACTAATTTGGGGGAAGAGGAAGTTAAGACAGTAGTAAAAGCGTTACAAAATTTTAGAAATTAGGCAGAGTGATGAAAAATGAAAAGAATATTAATATTAGCCAATAATGCTGGTGGGTTATATCAATTTAGATTTGAATTAATTGAAAAACTAATAGAAAATAACTTTGAAGTATATTTTTCAGTTCCCGAATTGGAAGACAATAAAGAAGTAAAATTAATTATTAATACTGGAGCTAATTACATACAAACTTATATCGATAGAAGAGGAAAAAATCCTTTTGAAGATTTAAGGATTATTAAAAATTATAAAAAGATATTTAAAAGATTAAATCCAGATTTAATTTTGACTTATACAATAAAACCTAATATTTATGGTAGTTATGTTGCAAATAAATTTAACATACCTGTAATTATGAATGTTACAGGCATTGGTTCATCCCTTGCAACAGGGAAGTTTAAAGGTATAATTGAGCATATGTATAAATATGCCTGCAATAAAGCTAATACCGTATTTTTTCAGAATCAAAGTAATAGAGACTTTTTCATAAGAAATAAAATTATAAATGAAAATAAGACGAGAACTATATTAATTCCCGGTTCCGGTGTAAATATTAATAAATTTAAACCTGTTGGGAAAACAAAGAAAGATGACATTACAAGATTTTTATTTATAGGCAGGATAATGAAAGAAAAAGGGATAGAGGAATATTTGCATGTAGCTGAAAGCGTAGCAACTCAGTATCCGAATGTAGAATTTCAGATATTAGGATCATTTGAAGAAGAAAAATATAAAAATTTAATTTTAAATAATAAAAATGAAAAATTAAAATATCTTGGTGTATCTGATGATGTCAGAAATGAAATAAGGGAAGTTGATTGTATAGTACATCCTTCATATCATGAAGGCATGTCCAATGTTTTATTGGAAGGTGCGGCTATGGGGAAGCCCCTTATAGCATCAAATATACACGGGTGCAGAGAAATAATAGATGACAGGATTAATGGATATTTATTTAAAGTTAAATCAGTTGAATCTCTGGAAGAAAAGATTATTGATTTTATAAAATTAGGCAGTAATATGAAAAAAATCATGGAAGAAAAATCCAGAGAAAAGATAGAGAATGAGTTTGACAGAAATATTGTTATAGAAAAATATATGGAGGTAATAAATAATATTTTGAAGGAAGGTAGAGTAAGTGAGTCTGTATGAATCGATAAAGGATAGGGAGGAAAAGATGTCGGTTGTGGGTTTGGGCTATGTTGGCTTACCTTTAGCCGTAGAATTTGCAAAAGTATCAGATGTGGTGGGTTTTGATATATCAGGCAAAAAGATAAAAAAGTATTTAAAAGGAATAGATGTTACAAAAGAGGTGGGAGATAATGCCTTAAAAGAAACCAATGCATTTTTTACATATGAAGAAAAATATTTAAGAGAATGTAAATTCCATATAGTTGCAGTACCGACACCGATAAATTCTGATAAAACTCCAGACTTGAGACCTATAATAGGAGCAAGTGAAATCGTTGGAAGAAATCTTACAAAAGGCTCTATAGTAGTATACGAATCTACTGTATATCCGGGAGTTACGGAAGATATATGTATTCCGATATTGGAGAAAGAATCAGGATTAAAATGTGGGATTGATTTTAAAGTAGGATATTCTCCTGAAAGGATAAATCCTGGAGATAAAACTCATAGACTAAAAAATATTGTAAAAGTGGTGTCCGGTATGGATGAAGAATCTCTTGATAATATTGCTAAAATATATTCACTTGTTGTACAAGCTGGCGTTTATAAGGCAGAAAGTATTAAAGTTGCTGAAGCTGCCAAGGTAATAGAAAATTCCCAGAGGGATATCAATATAGCTTTTATGAATGAATTGTCAATTATATTTAATAAAATGGGAATAGATACGAAATCGGTATTAAAAGTAGCAGGGACCAAATGGAATTTTTTAAACTTTACTCCGGGATTAGTAGGAGGGCATTGTATAGGTGTAGATCCTTATTATTTGACATATAAGGCAGAAGAAATAGGCTATCGTTCTCAGATAATCTTAGCAGGAAGAAAAATAAATGATGACATGGGTAAATATGTGGCAGAAAATACAGTGAAATTAATGATTAAAGCAAACAAACAGATAAATGGTTCGAAAGTAGCTGTATTTGGGGTTACATTTAAAGAAAATTGCCCTGATGTCAGAAATACGAAAGTAGTAGATATTATTAAGGAATTAGAAGAATATGGGGTATCAGTGAAAGTAGTAGATCCTGTGGCTGATAAAAAGAATTTGTGGGATAGCTATGGAATTGAATTATGTGATATTAAAGAAATAAAAGATATGGATGCTGTTATATTTGCGGTTCCTCATAATGAATTTAAATCTATAAAACTTAAAAGTATAAAAGAAATGTATAAAATGGCAAATGGCTTTTCAAGATACATGGATGAAGTTGCAGTAACAACTGATGATGGACAGATGTATAAGAATAATTATGTATTGATTGACGTAAAGGGAATGTTTGATAAAAAAGAGGCAGAGGATATGAATTTCATATATTGGAGGCTGTAATAATATGAGGAGCGATTACAGGGAATTAGATAGAAAAAAAAAATACTTAGTTACAGGTGCGGCGGGTTTTATAGGGTTTCATCTTTCTAAAAGGTTGCTCAAGGAAGGCTGCAGTGTTATAGGATTAGATAATTTAAATGATTATTATGATGTGAATTTAAAAAAGGCAAGGTTAGGCATATTAGAAAAAGAAGATAATTTTAAATTTGTATATGTGAATCTTCAGGATAAAGAAGCTATACATAAAGTTTTTAAAGAAAACAAAATAGATATAGTAGTTAACCTGGCAGCTCAAGCGGGAGTAAGATATAGCTTGATAAATCCTTATTCGTATATAGAATCAAATATAATGGGATTTATGAATATATTGGAAGCCTGCAGACACAATAAAGTGGAACATTTGGTATATGCTTCGTCCAGCAGTATATACGGTTCTAACAAGAAAATGCCATTTTCAACAAGTGACAGCGTAGATCACCCTGTCAGTTTATATGCTGCAACGAAAAAATCCGATGAGCTGATGGCTCATACTTATAGCCATTTATATGGTTTACCTACAACCGGATTGAGGTTTTTTACAGTATATGGCCCATGGGGAAGGCCGGATATGGCATTGTTTTTATTTACTAAAGCTATACTTAATGATGAACCGATTAAGGTATTTAATTACGGAAATATGGAGAGGGATTTTACATATATAGATGATATAATAGAAGGGGTAGTGAGAGTAATAAGCAATCCTCCAAAACCTAATCCGGATTATGACAGGATAAATTCGGACCCAAGTACAAGTTTTGCACCATATAAGGTATATAACATAGGAAATAATAATCCGGTACCGTTAATGAAATTCATAGAAACTTTAGAGAAACATTTAGGCAAGGAAGCAAAGAAAGAATATTTACCCCTGCAAGCGGGAGATGTCCCAAAAACATATGCTGATGTAGATGATTTAATAAGAGATGTAGGCTTCAAACCTAATACCAGTATAGATGAAGGGATAGGAAAGTTTGTTAGTTGGTATAGAGAATATTATGAGGCGTGATAGATAATGAAAGTTTTATATATTATTAATAATCTCGGAAGTGGAGGAGCGGAAAAGTTAATTCAGGAAGCAGTTCCACTTATGAATAAAAGGACTCGCGTAAAAGTGGACGTTCTTTTATTAACGGATAGAAATAATGTTTTTGATAAAGGATTGGTTAATAGTGGAGTTAAGGTTGATATTATTCCATTTAGAAATCCTTATAGTTTTAAAAATATTTTATATATAAGAAATTATATAGTTAAAGGTAATTATGATATTATTCATGCACATTTATTTCCTACAATTTATTGGGTTTCTATAGCTTCAAGATTAATATTTAGTCATAAACCTAAATTTGTAATGACAGAACATAGTACTCATAATAGAAGGAGAGAAAGGGAATATCTAAGGTATTTAGAGAAGTTTATATATTCTGGTTACGATAAAATAATATCGATAAGTAAACCGACACAAAATAATCTTATATCATGGCTTAAAGTTAAACCGAATAGGTTAAATAAATTTATTGTTATTGAAAATGGTGTTAATATTGATAAATTTAAAAATGCAATTCCATATAAAAAGTCAGAAATTTGTTCTGAATTTACACAGAATACAAAGTTGGTTTGTATGGTTGGAAGATTTTCAAAAGCTAAAGATCAACTTACTTTAATAAAAGCGATGAAAAATTTACCGAAAAATATACATTTGCTGTTAGTCGGAGAAGGACATTTAAAAGAAAAAAATGGAAAATTAGCAAAGAATATTGGTGTAAATAAGAGGGTTCATTTTCTTGGATACAGAGATGATGTAGAAAGAATATTGAAAACAATAGACATAATGGTATTATCTTCCAATTGGGAGGGATTTGGACTGGCTGCAGTAGAAGGCATGGCAGCTGGGAAGCCTGTTATTGCGAGTAATATTGATGGATTAAGAGAAATTGTTGGGCAAGAGGGTATATTGTTTGAAAAAGGAAATGATTTGGAATTAGCTAATAAAATTGAAAATTTAATAAAAGATACTGAGGAAAAGACTTATAGAATGAGAAAAAGTTTATTTAAGGCAAACTCACATGATATATCAATAATGGTTGGTGATTATATTAATTTGTATAAACAACAAATTATTTAATACTTAAATTTGTTTTAAAGAGAATATTTATTTAGTCTCCTAATTATTTTAGATAATCTAAAGTATAATTAATGGGAGCCAACCAAATGAGAAGCAAAAATACAAGATATTCCAAAGAATTTAGAAGATAAATAGTTAAGGAGTTAGAAAAGGTTGGTAATATAACTTTAGTAGATAGAAGAAAGATATACTTTTATGTACTGTAACAAGATGGTTTAGGAAAGTTAAAGCGGTGAATAATATTAATAGTTCATTTAATATCGATTGCAACATTAATTTCTCTATAGAAAAAAATTATTAGGTAAAAAAAGTTTGATAATAACTATTCTTAAGAATCTAATAAACTAGAGGATATAAGATAAATTAAGTATGCTTAGGAAATAGATAAACATTAAATATCAAATATTTAATCTAAGTAAATTAATGGAAGTTAGGATTTACAATTTATTAAGTCATATTTTACTGGTATAAATTTATAAAAAAATTACAAGAAAAGGCTGAATCTTTAAGAGAACTTTAATGTTTTTGTTTAAAAAATGATGAAATGAATATTTATTTTAAATTAATGACTTGTAACAGCGAAGTATAACTTTTATATTTAATATATAATAAATAAGGTAAAAAATATTTTAAAATAGATGTATAGATAAACAATATTATCACTAAAAATAAATTAATTGAATGATATTTTGAAAACTCTAAAAACTAGGTATAAGTAAAATTTAAGAGAGTATTTCAAATGTCAAGAAAATTAATAAGAGTAAAAAATTTATATGGATATACAATTGAAGAACTTGCTAAAATGAAAGAAAAATTAAATATTATTGAAAATATTTCCGATACAGTATTGTATGTTTAAGATGAAACTAAAATCAGGATAGAATCTAATAATTATCGTAGCTGGAGCCCTATAGGGAAACTCCCTGTAATAGAAAGAAATGGTAGCCGTAAAGGAGTAAATATAATTGGAGCTACCGAAATCAGCAAAAAATTTGATTCAATTGTAAATGTATATTCTTCTGATAAGAAAATTACTTCTGCTGAAATTATTAAATTTTTGGAAGAAGTGTTGAAACATAACAAGAATAAAAGAGTATTTATAATTTAGGATAATGTAAGGATTCATACTTCTAAGGCTGTAGAAGAATTTGTTAACAAACATGATGATGAACCGTTTATGTTAAATCCACAGGAAAATGTATGGAATAAACTTAAGTCACATTATTATGAATATAAAGCCAGGTCTTCTATTGATGCAATCGAAGATTATTTTATTTATATGAATACCAATATAGTTGAACCAAATCTCTTGTTAATGCCAAATGTTATTATAAATAATTTTTAATCTTGGAATTGTTTATATATAATAATATAAGTGAAAAATATTTGTGAATTTGTATTATATTAGAGGGTTAATCTGTTAATTTGATGATAGTATAAAATTACTATAATAATTTATTGAGGATGGTGAGAATGTGAAGTTAGCATTTGTTACAGATAATGGTTTTAGTAGAAAAAATGGAATGTTTTTTTATAGTGGAGCAAATGTCCAACATTATTATACTGTAACTAAACATTTTGAAGATATTGTTTTTGTTGCTCGTAATAATTCTTATGAACCTTCAAGTAATGTAATTTCAAATAAATATCAAGTGTACCTTGTAGATTCAATTGTTTCAGGTAAGGATATATTAAATAATTATAAAAAATTAGATAAAATTTTGGAAAGAGTTATTATAGAATCTGATATTGTTATGTGTTTTGGAATTAACGGATATTTTGCATATAGAAAAGCGCAAAGATATAAAAAGCCTGTATTGATATATGTGGGAGGATGTGTTTATGATACTTTAATTAATATGAATTCTTATTTGAAAAAGATGTCGGCTCCAATAGTAAAATTTTTTGTAAAGATAATGATAAAAAATGCAAATTATGTACATTATGTTGATCAATATTTGGTAGATAGATATCCAACAAAAGGTAATTATTTAATTTGTCCAAGTGTGAGAATTTCTATAGATCAAAATGCAATAATTTTTCGTAAAAAAAGTATTGTCCAAAAAAGTAAAATAACTAAAATAGGATTAATCGGTTATGCAAATAATAAAATTAAGGGTATTGATACAGCAATTAGGTCTTTAAAGTTACTAGGAGATAAATTTAAATTAGAAGTTGTAGGTCGTGGGGATCATTCATGGCTAGATAATTTAGCTAAGAGACTTAATGTTGAAAATCAAGTAAAATTTTTAGGTATTTTGTCTGGTAGAGAAGTTATCTTTAAATGGCTAGATTCAATTGATATTTACATTCAGCCTAGTTTAACAGAAGGTATGCCTAGAGCAACAATTGAGGCAATGTCAAGAGGATGTCCAATTGTGTCATCAAATGCTGGAGGATTAAAGAATATAATTGATAAGGAATTTAGAATTAAATCAGGGGATTATATTGAACTTGCAAATAAAATAAATAGTTTAAGTAAAGATAAAGTAAAGATGTTTGAACAGGGGAATAAAAATTTTATAGTTGCAAGTCAATTCAATTCTATAATTTTAGATAAAAAGAGAAATAATTTTTATGAAGGTATACATGATGATTTACTAGAGAGATTTAATAATTTTATTGGAGAAAATATATAGTGGACTTAATTAGTGTAAATATAAAATATCTAAAACAACAAAGTAGTACAACCTATATAAATACTCATATAGCCAAATTTTATATAAATGTAATTTTTCTGTGATAATACAATCATAGAATTACTTTATGATTTTTAAAAAGAAACGAAGATATTGATATTTGAATATATAGAAGGAGATATTATGAAATTTAAAATAAAAAGAACATTATTTAATAATTATATTATATTATTATTATATATAATTGTATCAGGAATAGTTTTGCTAATTTCTGATAACCCATTTGTAGATATATTTTCGATAATATTGTTAGCTTTTGGTGCAGCAAAAATTGTAAAATATGATTTATCTCATCCTTATGTATGGTATTCAGTATTTTTTACTTTGTATTCAATATCATATCCTATATTATATTTACTTAATGATACATATGATATAAATATTTATACTAAAAATTTAATGTTTTCACAATGGTTAGCTTTATCTATATTTTTAATTACAATTTCACCTAAAAAAATAAATTATGGCAATTTAAAAGAATTAAATATCTCAATATTAACAAATAAAATTATATATATATTAATTTCATTAATTTTATTTATTACAATTTTTAGATTAACAAGATTCCCTTATTCCAATAAAAATGAGTTATTTTCTTCAAATGATTTAATAATTAATATTGGGTTTAAAGTAGTTCTTGTATTTTTAGTTATTTATTCTATTGAATTATCTAACTTTGCTGTTAAAAATTTTAAGCTTGATATAAAATTAACAATATACACTTTTTTTGTTGTTTTTCTAATGTTTTTATTCTCTGGAGAAAGAGATTTGCCTTTAAGAGTAATTTTAATTACATTCTATATTGATTATATTCTTGTAAAGAATAAAAAAAATAATAAAAGAACCATACTAATTGCAATAATAGCATTATTATTAGTTCCACTTTTGGCTAAATATAAATATTATGGGGTAACAAAACAGATAACAACTAGTAATGATAATATAATTATAAGTTTATTAAAAAGTGAATTTGCATCTGCATCAAAAAATTTGCAAATAGTATTATTAGATAGCAGTTCATGTTCAAAATTTAAGGGAATGACTTTTGTTTATGATATTGCTAGAGCCTTTGGGCTTGATGAAATATTTAATTTAAAAAAATTTTCTTCATTAGAATGGTTTAATACTACATATTTTAATTTTGGAAGAAGTGGACAAGGCTTTACAATGGTCGGAGAAGGATATGTTAATTTTGGATATATAGGTATTGTTTTGATTTTTTTAATTATTGGATTGTTGCTTAGGTTAATTTATCAAAAAAGTAATAAAAATTTATATTTTTTCGTATTTTATATATTATCTATTCCTATATTTATTTATTCGATTAGAGCGGATTTTGCTAGTATTATATCGCCATTAATAAAGTATAATTTATTAAGCATTTTAGTTATTTTTTTAATAGAGAAAATGGATAAAATAAATAAATAAGAACGTGGAGACGTCAGACTGCGTAAAAACTATTGTATGATAAATTATATATTCTATATACTGCATAAAATATTATAATTGCTACCATACGTTGTATATTAAATTTTTCATTAATGACTTTTTACGCATCTTGCCGTTTCATTCGCAGGCACAGGGACGTTTTGTTTGCCAGATTTTGATGTGGTGAAATGATATCAGAGTGCGAAAATGGATGCTTTATTGTCCATAAGTTTTATTTATTTGTAAGTTGATATACTAATGCTTTTTTAGCTTATATGTATATACAGCCGGAAGGGTTTTATGTGTGAGCATAAAATCTTCCCGGCTTATTTATATTAATTTTCCATTTGTTTTCTCAGTTTTTTCAATGCGGTTGTTTTGGTGTTTATAACGGTTCTGTACGATATCTTCAATATATGGGATATTTCTTTTATGCTTTTGTTTTTCATACAGTAGTAAATGACTACTTTCCTTTGTCTTTGGGTTAATACTCTCATCGCTTTTCTTAGACGTGCATTTCTTTCTTTTTCCAAAACTTTATCCAAAGGAGATTTGTCATTGTCGGGAATCAAATCCAAAATTTCATCTCCGTCTTCTCCGATAGGTTTATTTAATGAGGAAGGTTTTTCTTTTTTGTATTTATGTTTATCAAGATAATAAAATTTAAGTTTCATTTTTATAAACCATAAAAAATTAACATCTTTTTCTTCGTCAAATTCGTCTATTCCGTTGAGGATTACTTCATATCCCTGCTGAAGCAGATCTTCATATTGAGAAAAGTCATTGTAATATTTTCTGATGCTTTTTATGATTAAGGGCTTTAGCTTTCTCAGAAGTTCTTCTCTTTTGTGTACATTGCCATCTTTGATTTCTTTGTATAAATTTTTGGTTAAGGCCATTTTAGACTCCTAAATAAATTTTGGTAGGCTTTATATTATTATACATTAATCGGTATTGGCATCCGTTCTGGAATAGGCTCCGTACGGTATATTTTTCCTTTAAGTATATTTCTACACCGGCAGTTATCACAACCGCCGGTGTAGAATTTATTTTATTTTTTTAGAATGTTATTTCTTCTGTTTCCGTAGTTATTATTTTTGCATTAACCACTTCTGCTAAACTTTCTCCCTTATAGTCGAATATATCGGCTGCGACTATTCCGTCCATTACATTTTTGATATCTGTAGAAGTCAAGTTTTCTCTCGGGTTATCCACGGATATGCTGATTTTTTTATTTCCACTCGTTTTGAAATTCATCTAAATTTTCGATTCCTCTATTTGAATTCACTCCTTCTTTCTTGATTTTTTATATTTTAATTACTATTCTTCCTCTAATTCAATTTCTTCGATTCTTTTCACCTTAAGCAGTGGAAGAGACTAAAGTCTTGATATAGAGCTGGCAACCTGATAAAACTTTTCGTTGTCAGTGTTAGGCTTTACATTGCCGTAAGTCTTGGATTTTGTTATTTGTTTGTTTCCGTCCATTCCGCCGTCAAGTTCAAGTTTCATCTTTGATTCATATTTATATTCTTTTACTGCCATTTTTTTAACCTTCTTCTATTTCTTATATAGAAGATTATAGGGGGATTTTACTATTGTGGTTTTTAGAAAATATTTTGTAATATTTATGGAAAATAAAAAGGAATATTTGGAATGGTGTAGAATTAATATAATGTATTATTGGGTAATTTATGAAAATTGAAATCAACTAAAATAAAGAATTGATATTAATATGTGAAAACAGAATTTGTAATCTACATATTGAGAATTATAAAATTTTGAAATGATTGATTTAGGTTTAAATAAAAATGTAAATGTTATTGTTGCAATAATGAAACAAAGGAAATCACAATTTTAGATGACCTTATAGCGAGATTTTTCATACGGCTAATAACAATGTTTCTGATTTCTTCTTCCAGGCCAATACTTTTGGAGCAAAAGGGCTTTATACAACAGCAAGAAAATTTGTAGGAGATTTAAGAGATAAGACAATATTTGACTTGTATCGCGGAGCAGAAACTATTTTTATTATTATGCCTTCTTCAGTTAAAATGATTGTAGAAATTGAAATAGTAGAAGAATAGGAAGAATGCTACTAATAGTTGGGAAAAGTATGATTACGATTATAAACGGAAAAGTAATCTTTTCAATTTCGACTCACTTTACAGGAAAATGTCTAAAAAATCATTTATTAAGGGTAGAAAGCAAAAATTTGAGATTCTATTTATGTATTATTGGTTACAAGACATGGTCGGAGATGAGGATAATTATTGGTAAGAGTATTTAGAAGCAGTATTGCCTAAATTGAATCATATATAGAGTATGAAAGTATTAATTAACAACATATAAGGAGGAAAAAATGTCAAGAGGAAATGATGCGATTCCTTCATGGAGTGGATATAACTATCAAGGTAAAATCACTTTATTAGCAACTCTAATTAAAATCAATGAACTATTAGCTAAAAACAAGGATTTGAATCAGGGCATGTATATAGAAATTGAAAAAAATGAGGACTTTATTATCTATGAAGATGATGTAGCTAAATCTTTATATCAAGTAAAAGCATATTTGGCTACAACAAAGATTTCTAGCTATAATTCTGCTATGGAAAAATTAATTAACCATAGGAATGATATTAGCGCTATAGGGGCTACTTGTTTTCTCTGTATTCCTCTTGATGTAGAAGACTGGGGGAATAGTATCAATACTTATTCTAACATTATCAAAATATATAAACCTTATGGTACATGTGTAGAGCTAGAAGAAGCCCCAAATTTAATTAAGCAGGAAATCGAAAAAGTATTATTCTCACAAGGGTTACCAGCTACTAACAAAGAGGACATATATTTGGAGTTATGTAATTACCTTGATAACAAAATTAGTAATATGCATATTCAAGGTAAAGAAAAGAGAGACTATAAGATTTTTATGAATGATGTTTTTAACTTTATTTTAGATAAACACTTGAATATTCAAGCGAGTGATGAAGCAAAGCAAAAGGAAAAAGTTTATGAGCATATAATTGTTGAATTTAAAAATGCTGTAGATAGGTATTGCAACAACCACTGCATACATAAGAAAATGGGTGTATGTTATAATGATATATACGGAATTTGTTCTCTATATAAGAGCTACGAATTTATTGCCAATATAAATATTTGGGAGTACTGTAGATACATCAATCCTCATGTAGATGATGGGTGGGATAAACCTTTAAATTATATAAGCAATATGAGTGAAGATTCTTTTAGCAAGCTATTAATACCTGTGTTTAACACTATAATGGCAGAAAATGTGGACAGCAATAATAATATTATCTATTGTAATACAAATATTTATGATTCAGAAGACTCAAAAGTGATACCTACCCTACTAACATTTTATTCTGGCTTAATACCTTCTGAAACTGCTGCTCAAGACAAATTGAAAAAAATAAAATATAATAGCTTTGTTTTTTCAGGCGTGTCAGGTAATATTATTACCGCGGACACTTGTGGACTTACATATAATACCGAAAGCGATAGTATTTTATTTTTTAGGGATTCAGAAGATTCAAAGGAAAATGATATTCGAAACCTCAAAGATTCTATTAGAATTGTTGATAGTCGAGAATTTATTGAGAAATTAAGGAAGGTGACTAAATGAGATTAGCCCAATATTTAGATATAGTTAGTATATTAAATGGTGGAAGTGTTGTTTTTGATGATAAGGAAAATAAAAGTGAAATTAAACTAGGTCTAGATAATTTGAGGCTATATTTTGCGAATAACAAATACTATTTCATTTCAGAGCTTAAAGAAAGTTTAGCTGAGATAGAAAAAGAAATTTTTGAAAATGAAATTGTAAAAACATTTTCTAGTCGTCAACCAAACAACTCATACCTAATACTTCTCTATAATGTCAAATCCATATCCAACGATGTTTATAAAAAGGTTATAAAGCTAGAAGAAAATGAATTTTTTTATAAAAAATATGTCTTGTACTATACAGATAATGAATTTACTGACTTTATGAATTGGTGGAATCAAATTGACAAAAAAGCATTGCTTGAGCTTTTGATGGATGAAGATTTAGATCCTAATATTCCTGACAATCATATTCATTTTTTATTTCGGTTACTTATTAAGACTCCTTTTATTCATTTAGAATTTCCAAAGGCAAAAATGGCAAACTTTGACGATCTTTTAGACAAAAAATTGCAACGTCTTACATCAGATAAATTTGAAGTTAACGAAATCTATAAATATCTATTGAAAAGCCTTGAACATTTTAATTCTGAAGAAATCAGTGATAGTCTTCTAAAAAAAATAATTGAGGAGGGACAAGATGAAACTAAAATCCATAAGCTTTAATAATTTTAAGTATGTCCCTAATAATAAACAAATTGATATGAGTTTTGATGATTTCAACTTAATAATAATGGGAGGTCCAAACGGATATGGAAAAACAACAATTTTTGATGCGATTGAATTACTTATAACGGGAAATATAAAGCATTTTAATTCTGATTTGCCTAATAGAGGGAAAGAAAATATTTCAGTTTTAGCAAATAATCCAAAACAGGATATAACAATAATCGGCCAATTTTCGGTGTTAGATAATGTTTTTGTGATACAACGTGTATTTGAAAGTAAAAATAATTTTGAGTCATTGATATATAAAAATGATGATATCATTACAAATGACGAATTGTACTTATTTTTAGGGATAAATAAAAGTTTTTTTGATTTAGGCATTTATGTTTCACAAATGGATTCGCTAAATTTTTTGCAGCAGAAGTACAAAACAAGAAAAGAGTTTATTACTGATATTTTAGATAATCAACAAATTGAAAAAACACTTGAACAATATAAAGAGATAAAAGTCGGTTTAGAGAGTAAATTCAAAGCATATGAAGAAGAAGTGATATCAAACCTAAATTCTCTCAAAGAAACGGAAAAAGTGCTAAGGGAAAAAATAAAAGGAATTCAACTATCAGAGGAAAAAATTCCATATGTAAGACTTTTTCCTAATAAGAAATTTATCTTTGATAAAGAGGTTTTTGATAAAGAAGATAGTTTTGATGTAGTAATTTCTCCGCTGAATGAACTAATTGAGTATACTAAGTATTATGAAGATTTTTTGGTTAAGCAGAGAAACTTAGAGATAGGAAAATATCTAGATTTAGATAAGAAAATATATTTAACCGAATATTATTCTAATGAAATCCAATCATGCAATGACAATTTAGACTTAATAAAGCAAATAAAAATTGTACAAAAAACTAAACAAGAATATGATCAAAAAAAATTTAGTTTTAGTGATGAAATAGCTAACATTTTAGGTTTGGATACTACGATTATTAATAAAATCAAGGAACTACTATTAAATAAAAGTAATATTGAAAAAAACATGAGTGATACACAAACCCTTATTACTAATCTTTTAAACAAACGTAATGAATTAATAAAGTTATTTGATTCATCAGTAGAAAAAGGAGCAATAGCAAGCAATAGCTGTCCATTATGTGGAAGGATTTATGAAGATTTAGAGAGTCTTTTTGTTTCAACTGAAGAAAGTTTAAAATCTAATCTTGGATTAGTAGTAGATAGGTTGAAAGAAGTCTTGAACGAATTGAGTAACATTTTTAAGAGCCATATTATAAATAAAATAGAGGAGTTAGTATTCCAAAATAAAGATTTGCTTGAAAAGTATACTCTGCTAAATGCATATCTTAGTATAGATAGTAATGAGCTTAATGAATATTTGACTAAAAATAATATAAAATTTTGTAATAGTTCTGAACCAGTTGATTTCACAGTTTTTGAACAAAAATACATCGATTTAATTGAAATATTTAAAAATTTTATCAAGCCTGAAAAAGCAGTTATTTCTGATGAAATGTATATAAAATTTCAGCAAATTTCCTTGGAGTATTATAATCAAAGAACCCCTTATAATGAAAAAGATCTACTAGCAAAAAAGTTTTACATTGCTTCGATTTTTTCAAATAGTTTGAATGCTGAATTACAATCTATAACTGGGTTATTTGGCAATCTAGATAAAGCTTATAGACAACAAAAAGATTTATATAATAATAAGATTAGAGTTCTTTCAAAATTAATTGATAAATATAGTGATGCTTATAAAGAATACCAATCGAGTATTGTTCAAAACATAGCCATTCCTATGTTTATTTTTAGTGGAAAAATCATTCAAAATTATCCGCTGGGACTTGGCGTATCAATGGATGTACAAAACAATGCCGTAGTGTTTAAATCAGGCGGAAAAAAAACTGATATTTTTAACAGTTTGAGTACTGGACAACTCAATGGTGTAATAATATCGTTGTTACTATCTATTAATGAAGTATTTACTTCAGAAGAAAGCATTAAAATATTATTAATTGATGATCCTTTACAATCAATTGATGATATTAGTGCAATATCATTTATTGATTTGCTATCAGAGAATTTTAATGATACACAAATATTGCTTTCAACACATGAAGATGATAAGCTAAAACTAATTAGTAAAAAATATGAGCAGAGTAATAATCGCAGTAAAGTATTCAATATGCAATCTGAGTATTTAAAAATTTAGAAATATCTATTTGGTTAAAATAGAATTGTCCACCAATGGACCACTAGGTTTCAAAAGACATGGGAATGCCAGGATGTGAGAAACCATAGGGGCGATTCTCACGGTCATCTTGAGTAGAATATGGCAAGAGAAGGGCAAGGTGACGTTTTATTTGCCGTCTTTCACTTTTTATATAGAAAATGGAATGAAATTTTACTATAGATAAACAATGTGAATAATTAAAAAAATTAAATGTATTTCATTTTGATATTTTCAAAGACTAATAATGAATTAAAATTAGAAAAGGAGATATCAAAATGGGAAGAAAACTATTAGAAGTAACTACTTTACATGGATTCACGATAGATGACCTTATTAAACTTGAAGAAAGTCATCAAAAGAAGTCTATAAAATCCTTGATTCGAACTGTAATAATGAGATATCAAGGCATTCATACAGAAGAAATACAACATATACTTGGTAAATCTCGACCGACCATTACTGAATATATAAACAAGTGGAATAAATACGGCTTAGATGCCTTGGTCGATAATCGCGGCGGTTCTATAAGCACATTTACCGATGAAATGCTGGAGGATTTAAAAGATACAGTGCTTAACAAATCCCCACAGGCACAGGGACGTTTTGTTTGCCAGATTTTGATGTGGTGAAATGATATTAGAGTGCGAAAATGGATGCTTTATTGTCCATAAGTTTTATTTATTTGTAAGTTGATATACTAATGCTTTTTTAGCTTATATGTATATACAGCCGGAAGGGTTTTATGTGTGAGCATAAAATCTTCCCGGCTTATTTATATTAATTTTCCATTTGTTTTCTCAGTTTTTTCAATGCGGTTGTTTTGGTGTTTATAACGGTTCTGTACGATATCTTCAATATATGGGATATTTCTTTTATGCTTTTGTTTTTCATATAGTAGTAAATGACTACTTTCCTTTGTCTTTGGGTTAATACTTTCATCGCTTTTCTTAGACGTGCATTTCTTTCTTTTTCCAAAACTTTATCCAAAGGAGATTTGTCATTGTCGGGAATCAAATCCAAAATTTCATCTCCGTCTTCTCCGATGGGGTTGTTTAATGAGGAAGGTTTTTCTTTTTTGTATTTATGTTTATCAAGATAATAAAATTTAAGTTTCATTTTTATAAACCATAAAAAGTTAACATCTTTTTCTTCGTCAAATTCGTCTATTCCGTTGAGGATTACTTCATATCCTTGTTGAAGCAGATCTTCATATTGAGAAAAGTCATTGTAATATTTTCTGATACTTTTTATGATTAAGGGCTTTAGCTTTCTCAGAAGTTCTTCTCTTTTGTGAGGATTTTTTTAAATGATTTTGTCATATATCTATCCTCCATTTTAAAATAGGAGTAAGGAATATTCCCTTATTTATATATTAAATGATATAGGTATCCGTTCCGGAATACATGATGATGAGAAATGAAGGAATAGGCTCCGGACGGTATATTTTTCCTTTAAGTATATTTCTACACCGGCAGTTATCACAACTGCCGGCATAGAAATTATTTTATTTTTTTTAGAATGTTATTTCTTCTGTTTCCGTAGTTATTGTCTTTGCGTTAACCACTTCCGCTAAGCTTTCTCCCTTATAGTCGAATATATTCGCTGTGACTATTCCGTCCATCACGTTTTTGATATCTGTAGAAGTAAGGCTTTCTTTCGGGTTATCGACGGATATGCTGACTTTTTTGTTTCCGCTCGTTTTAAAATTCATCTGAATTTTTGATTCTGCCATTTGAATTTACTCCTCCTTTCTTGAATTTATATATTTTTTAATTGTTATTCTTCCTCTAATTCAATTTCTTCAATTCTTTTTACTTTAAGCAGAGGAAGAGACTGAAGCCCAGATATAGAACCGGCAACCTGATAAAATTTTTCGTTATCAGGTTGCCGGTTTTATATTGCCGTAAGTCTTGGATTTGGTTATTTGTTTATCTCCGTCCATTCCGCCGTCAAGCTCAAGTTTCATCTTGGATTCGTACTTATATTCTTTTAAACTCAATTTTTTCACCCCCTTCTACTTCTTATATAGAAGATAAATGAGGATTTTACTATTGTGATTTTTAAAAAATATATTGTAATATTTATGGGAAATAAGAAGGAGTATTAAGAATATTGTAGAATTATTATAATAGATCGTTGGATAATTTATGAAGATTGATGTTAATAGATTAAAGATATTTGGAGACATAGATTGGTAAATAAATTTAGTATTTAAACCATTTCTGTGATTTTTGGATTTCCAAGTTGTCTGTTCGAAATGTGATTTTTTTATGTGTGGGAATAAGATAGCTGGGGGAATGTTGCTAATAAGTGTATATGGTAGATGTTTTGAATGTTTTTCTTGTGAATGAAAGGAATAAGGCAACAAAAGTTTTTAAAAATAAAGTGTATTATTCTAAATTCTAGGGAGTGATACTATGTATCAAATTTTTAATTTCGATGATCTTTTTAAAGATCAAAATAATTTAAGAGATGCTTCAGTTATTTTGGGAAATGGAGCTAGTATTGCTGTCGATGATTGCTTTAAATACAACAATTTGTTCGAACAGGCATGCAAGGATTCCATTTTAAACCAAACTTCAAAAAGTTTATTTAAGGCACTTAAAACAAACGATTTTGAACTGGTAATGAACAAACTAAGGCAAGCTTGCATTGTAAACAAAGTCTTGAACTTGGACAGTGAAAAAGTTGCTATGAAAACTTATGATAATATAAGAAGTTCACTAATCGAAGCAGTAGAAGAGACTCATGTAAATTACAATGATGTTAAGGAACAAATAAAAAACATATCTAATTTTTTGGGAAAATTTAGTACTGTAATAAGTTTGAACTATGATTTACTGGTTTATTGGGCTATAATTGAAAGTAACAAGGAGAAGCATTGTAAAATGAAAGATTGTTTTTGTAATGATACTGCTGATAATGGGGATTTAGAATTTAGATATGATATTAATGAGCTTAGTAAACCAAATAATGAAGGAATAAAACCAACGTTGGTTTTTTATCCCCATGGGAATTTAATTTTAGCCAGCAATGAAAATAATAACGATGTTAAAATAAAAGTGAATAAACATAACAATCTACTCTACGAAATAAATAGTAAATGGGAGCAAAATTATGTTCCTCGGTTTGTGAGCGCAGGAGATTCGGAGCAAAAGTTAAAATCTATAAGAGGAAGTACATATTTGAAATTTGTTTATGAAAATATTTTACCTAACTTGGGAGAAAAAGTTATTATTTATGGATGGAAAATGGCAAAGCAGGATCAACATCTTGTTAAAAAAATATTTAATGAAGGCAATATAAAGGAAGTATATATTTCTATATATATCAAAAATAGAAATAATTGCCATGAAGAACAAGATCGAATAATAAATTGTTTGAAAAAAGAAAGAGAAAATATTGATATAAAATTTTTTGATGCTAAAAGTAAAAATTGTTGGTGTTATTAATTGATTTATTGGCTGAAACAAGATTTATGATGAGAATTCAGCAGATATCATAGCGTGCGCGTGGCAGCGTACTTATCAGGTGGGTTAAAGTCCCACTTAGTCTCGGATTGGGAGACTCATAAACTGCGGGGACAGTTCTCACGGTCACCTTTATAGAATATGGCAATAAGATATTTCATTTGCCATAGGACATAAGATGTGGGGACGTTTTTATTCGTCTTTTTTGCGTTCTTACTTATTTGTAGTTTGACACACTAATGAGTTATTTGCTTGATGTAGCCGAAAAGGTTTTATGCAGGCATAAAATCTTTCCGGCTTATTTGTATCATTTTTGCAATTGTTTTCTCAGTTTTTTCAATGCTGTTGTTTTGGTGTTTAGCACTATTCTGTAGGATATATTCAATATACAGGATATTTCTTTTCTTGATTTTTTATATTTGAATTGTTATTCTTCCTCTAATTCAATTTCTTAGATTCTTTTCACCTTAAGCACCGAAAGAGACTGAAGCCCTGATATAGAATTGGCAACTTGATAGAACTTTTCGTTATCAGCATCCAGCTTTATATTGCCATAAGTCTTAGATTTGGTTATTTGTTTGTTTCCGTCCATTCCTCCGTCAAGCTCAAGTTTCATCTTTGACTCATATTTATATTCTTTTATAACCATTTTTTTCACCTCCTTCTACTTCTTATATAGAAAATAAAAAAGATTTTATTATTGCGATTTTAAAAAAATATATGTAATATTTGTGGAATATAAGAAGGAATATCCAAAATATTGTAGAATTTATATAGTAAAATGTTGGATAATTTATAGAAATTAATGTCTGGTAGTTGAAGACTTGATAATATCTATACTAAGATCGTTTAAATTACTAACGATTAAAAAGTGTTATAAAAAAAGAAAAGGTAATATTGGTATATGAAAATAGAATTTGTAATTTAGATATTGAAAATTATAAAGTTGTTGAAGGGTAAAAAGAAGGACAACGACTTAAAACAAGTAAGTAACTATAATGTGTTTAATATTTAAAAACAAACATAATAGAAAGAGAGTTAGTCATAAAAAAGTTATTTAAGAAAGGCTTTTTATAAAAAAATGTAATTACATTGTTTAAATATTAATTTACTAAAATATAAGAGGGTAGTTTTTATATAATGTAATTGAATTATAAACTTAATAGATAGGAGGTAAAACATATGGGAAAATATACAGATGAAGAAATAAGAAAATTTTCTAAGATAACTTGTAAGATAGTTGCTGACTATCTTGAAATATCACCAATGGCAGTTAGTATAGGAATGAGAAATAATCTACTTCCAATTGGATTTGCTGTTCATAATGAAGAGAGGTATTCTGATAGCTGGAGTTACCATATTATTGCGGAGAGACTGATTGCCTATAAATATGGAAGAATATCGGGAGTTCAAGTTCAAAATATAGAAAAAAGTCTTAACACGATTATATCTCAATTTGAAGAAATGAAAAAAGACTTGCTTTTATATTAAGCGGAAACGAGGAACAAGAGATTTAGAATTATTTGAGTATGCGTTTTCGCTTGATTCTAAAGACAAAGGTATCTGAATTTATAACGTTCTATGTCGGAGCTAAGAAATTAATGAAAGGAGTGATACTATGGCTGACGGACAATTCATTAAAGTAAGCAGAGAATTTTTATATAATGAAATATGGAAAATTTCAGTAGCTGGTACTGCGAGAAAATATAATATTCCCTATGCTGAACTTCTTAGGCTGTGCAAAGAGGTAGAAATTCCTATTCCACCTTCTGGATATTGGACAAAATTAAGCTTTGGAAAACCGGTTGAAAAAATCCAGCTGCCAGGATATCCGGAAAGTGAAGTTATACTTCCTATTAACGATATTTTAAAATGTTCTGATGGTTTAGCTAAGTCAGAATATATTGCTTCTAGTAACGAAAAGCATAATAAAACAGATATAAAAGACAAGAAAGCTGGAAATATAATTCAATCAGACAGTAATGAGGAAAAATCAGCAAGTGAATTTTCTGATGAAAATGAAAACACTCCTCTTACTTATCGTACTTTATCAGATAAGTCGAATGTATATAATAGAGAAAAACTATATGAAGAGGTGTGGGCGAAACCAGTAATTCAAGTTGCAGTTAAATATGGAGTGTCTGATGTTATGATACATAAAATTTGCAAATCACTTGATATACCTGTTCCGCCGAGAGGATACTGGACAAGGCTCCGTGCAGGAGAAAAAATAGAAAAACCGCTTCTTCCCATAAGGGAAGGTGTTAATGAAATAATTGGGTATAAAACTATTGAAGAGGTTAGTGAAGTTTCGCAGCAAACACTTGCTTTTTTATCAGAATATGAGCGTCAAGAGGTTCTTCTTGCATCTAAACAAATTCGGCTATCAGGTGAAAAAGAAAAATTGCACAAAAAGATTAGGAAATATCATCCTATAGTAAGAGAGTGGAATAAAAATGATAGAAAAGATAAAGGTGCTCAAAGAAGCTTTAGAAACTATACAAATGTTCCTCCATTCCTAGCAGGTGTTATTTCAAATGAGGCACTTCCGCGTGTTTATCGTATTCTTGATGCACTATATCGCCAAATTGAGATGCTAGGTGGCTCTGTTAATGATGATCTTTCACTTATAATTAGAAATGAAAGAGTAACTCTTAAAATATTTGAGGTACAAGATGAAGTTAAGCATGAACTAACCAGACAAGAAGCACAAGAATTAGTTGTCTATGAGGATGCACTACGACATAGCGAGTGGGCCAGTAAACCTAATATTCGAAAACATGATTATATTTTTAATGGAAAGTTAAGAATTTCTATTCTTAAAAATAAATATTTTAGGGATTCTGAAAAGGCAAAAGTAGAATCCCGGCTTGGTGATATGCTGATAGAGCTATATGAAGAATCTGAAGTTGTTAGAAAAAAACGTGAGGCTGATGAAGAAACTCAAAGAAAAAGAGATGAAGAGAAAAGACTGCGTGAGGAACGTGAGATGCGGTACAGTGAAGAAGTTGATAAGACTATTGCATTGACAAATATTGCACAGGATTATGATATGGCTTGTAAAATTAGAAATTATATAGATGCATTAGAACTAAAAACAGATTTAAGTGATGAAAAAACTGCTGAATGGATTGATTGGGCAAAAAGAAAGGCTGATTGGTTTGATCCGATAATAGGAAGAGAAGATGAACTGTTTGGAAGGCGAGAACATGAAAAGAGTGAGGATGAGAAGGCTTTGAGGAAATCTAGAAATTATTGGTGGTAATAAGGTTTAGTCTATGAATGGTTACTAGAAGTTCTTAGTATTGCAGGTGAATATCTAATAGATGATTATATTTTAAAATGTAATAAGAATTTGGATTCTTTAATAAATTGAATAAAGAAAAGAAGTTTGAATCAGTGGTATATGTAATGTAATTATTGAATCATAGCAACATAAGCATAACAAAAAGAAAAGATATATTGGAATCAGGTAAGATGAATGGGTTTAGTAAAGTAATATTTGCAAGTATATATAAATATTGGATAGAGGGGTAGTCATGTCTAAGAAAAAGATTTATTTATTAAAATGTATTGAATGTGGAGCAGATTTTTTTACAGAAGGGGAAAGAAATTTTTACAAGAGTAAAGATCTTAATATGCCTAAACGATGTAAAGCATGCCGTATTAAAAAGAAAGATAGGTATGAACAAAAACGAAGAACAGAAGAAAAATTGGAGAAACAAAAAGAATTAGAGGTATTTTTAATAACCTTTCCTTTTGGACAGATAAAGAAATCTCAAGTAAATTTGACAGATCCTAGTTCTACGCTTTTTATTATTGGTAACGGATTTGATTTAATGCATGGTGTTCCATCAAGTTATTATAATTTTCGGAATTTCATAGGCGAAAATAATATATTAAGGTTTACATTAGAAACTTATATTAGGAAAGATGACATATGGGGAAATTTTGAAAGTAGTTTAGCATATTTAGATCGTGAAATGATGCTTATTACAATAGATGATTGGTTAGATAATTTTGATGTTCTTGATGAAAAAGAAGATGATTTTTCAGCTACTGATTTTTTTGCTGCTTAAGATATATCGACATCTCCTGTATATATTTTAACCCAAAAACTTCCCAAAAAGTTTAGGAGATGGGTAAACACTTTAAAACCTAATAGTCAGTTAAAACCGCTGAAAGATTTGTTGAGAATGGATTCGAGGTACATTAACTTTAATTATACAGAGTTTTTAGAAACAATCTATAGTATATCTATGAACAATATATTATATATCCATGGAGATAGAAGAGATAAAAAAGCACAACTTGTACTAGGACATGGGCATAATACTGAAGAGGTATTTGAAGAATGGTATCAATCCAATAAAAAGCGGAAGGAATTTCAACCAATGCTACGAGGTAGAAAAGGACGATTTTATAGAAATGATAATCCAGTCTACTTGGGTTATTTTTTAGAAGATGAAAGTAAGGGAAATTGGAAGAGTCAAATGAGATATGATGCAATTGATAACACAGTAGGCATAATTGAAGGTTATTATGATGACTCTGCTAAGAAAACTGAAGAGGTTTTAGCCAGGAATCAGGAGTATTTTAAATCGCTTGGGAATATTAAAGATATAGTGGTAATTGGCCATTCACTATCAGAAGTAGATTATCATTATTTTAAAAAAATAATAAATCGTAATGAAGATAGAAGTAAGATGAAATGGCACATTAGCTGGCATAGTATAGATGGCTTGAAAAAAATAATAGAATTTTCATCAGTAATGGATATAGATGATACTAACATTGAGGTTTTCAAAGTATAAAGAAAACCAAGGGGACGGTCCGAGACCACTGAAAAACGATGTAATAATATGTAAGATAGTTAAAATCAATTAAATATGAAAAGCAAAATCCTCCTTAATTTGGTATAATGGAATTGATAAGAAACCACACCAAAAAGGAGGATTTGTTATGCTTAAAGACAAAAATAATCAGTTAAGCATCTACTCAATATTATATAATAAAATACCTCAAAATCATATACTAAAATTAATAAATAATTCCATAGACTTAAGTTTTGTAACAAAATTACTTGAAAAATCCTACAATAAGTATTACGGAAGACCGGCTAAAGATCCTGAACTTATCATAAAACTTCTCATTTTACAGCATCTATATAATTTATCAGATGAAAAAGTTATTGAAGAAGCTTCATTAAACTTAGCATATATGTATTTCCTTGGAATTAACCCTGATGAGAATTTACCTGATTCCAGTCTATTGGCAAAATTCAGAGTACATAAATTAAAAGATATAACTTTAGATGAAATAATAAGTGAAATAGTAAGACAATGTTTACAAAGAGGAATAATAAAAGATGCAGGAATAAGTATAGATACCACTCATACAGAAGCTAATACCTTTAAAGCTACACCTGAACGGGTAATGAAACGTCTAGCAAAGAAAATTTTTAAAACTTACGAACAAGAATCAGGCAAACTTCCGGAGCAAATAGATCAAAGCATACCTGATTATAAAGAAATAACAGACCATAAAGAGGCAAAGGAAGTTATGAAGACATATCTTCAAGAGGAAATAAATAAAGTAGAAAATATAATAAACAAAGAAGAAAATCCAAAGACGTATAAGGTTGTAGAAAATGCGAAGGAAATTTTAAAAGATCCAAAATTTATAGAATAAAGGGGAGTACGTTCAATAGTAGACCAAGATGCAAGAGTAGGGCATAAAAGTAAAGCAGATAAATTCTTTGGATATAAAACAGAATATGTAATAACGACAAAAAACAGGATAATAATAGCTGTAAGAGTAGATAATGGAGCGTATGTAGATGGAACAAAATTTGAAGAACTAATAGAATTGACAAAGAGAAGTGGATTAAAGATAAAAGAAGTATATAGAGATAAAGCATATTTTAGGAAACCAATTTTAGATAAAATAAAGGAAATAGAAGCAAAAGCATATATACCAGTAAGTGAAATGGCATATAAAATAGATGAAACGATATTTAGTTACAACAAGGATTCAGACGAATGGTTCTGTAGTGAAGGGAATATGACAATAGATAAAAAACACAAGATAGAAAAAAGCGGTAAACAATCATATAAATATTATTTTGAGAAAGAGAAGTGCAGGAATTGTTCAAAGAGGAAAGAATGTAATGCAGGGAAACAGGTAAGGAAAATACTCTCAGTAGGAATAAATACCCCAGAATTTTATTTGTATAGTCAAGAACAAAAGACAGAAGAATTTAAAGAGAAATATAAAGAGAGAGCATGTCAAGAATGGGAAAATGGAGAAATGAAAAATCATCATGGGTTAAGCCGAGCCCGAGGGTACGGATTAAGAAGCATGTCAATACAAGCAAAATTAACAGTAATAGCAGTTAATTTAAAGAGGATAGCAAAGATACTATCCTCTTTAAATTATTATATTTTAGATAATCTCATATTAAAATTGAAAATTTATAGGGAAACGATAATTTTACCATAAAAAAGTTTTTTAGGGGTACTTTTTCAGTGGTCTCGAACGGTTCTACTGGATGCATTTATTAGAATATGATAATTAGATGTTTCGTTTGCTATAAAACGTAAGATGTGGGGAGTTTTTATTTATTGAAGTTTGATATACTAATGGGCTATTTACTTGGTAATGTAAAATAATCTGTGCTTTTGTGAAAATAAATGCTCTTTTCTGGCAAGAATAAAATAATACGAAAGCCAGAAAGGAGCATTTTTATGTCAACACTATCAAAAGAAATATTAAGGGAAATGATAGCAGAGGGAAATCTAAAAACAGCGAGGGATCTTCATTCATATCTAAAAGATATGTTTAAAGATGCTCTTCAAGAGATGTTAGAGGCAGAATTAGAATATTCTAAAGGAGATAAGAGAATAAGCAGACGGATCCTTGTATTATATATATTTTAATTACTATTCTTCCTCCAATTCGATTTCTTCGATTTTTTCACTTTAAGCAGGGGAAGAGACTGAAGTCCTGCAAACTCAGGTTTCATCTTAGATTTATACTTATATTATTTTAAACTCATTTTTTCATCTTCTTCTACTTCTTATATATAGAAGATAAAAGGAGATTTTACTATTGCGACTTTTAGAGAAGAATTTATAGTATTTATGAAAATAAAGGAGGAATATCCGGAACAGTGTAGAATTTATAATAAGATATTAGATAATTTATGAAAATTGATGTTGGAAGATTATAAATGAGAATTTTTATACATTTCTAAATTGTAAATCTGAAGGAAATGAAATGGCAATAGCCAATTATATTCAAAAGAAATTTCTATTGAGTTTGTATATAACATTTAAAACAGGATATATGGAATAAATAAGATTGTTTGAGGTAAATAGGATATATTTTCTCGGAAGTGATAAAATATTTCAATGAAACAGGAGGATGGAAAATGGCTGTACCAAAATATGATGAGTTAATGAAACCACTGCTGGAAACAGTGAAAGATGGGAAAATATATAAAATCAAAGATGTTTGTGATATTTTGGCACGGCAGCTGAAATTGGGTCCGGATGATCTTTTTGAAATGTTACCAAGTGGCAGACAAACTGTTTTTCGCAATCGAATTGGATGGGCTAAAACATATTTGAAGAAGGCTGGATTAATTGATAGTCCAGTAAGAGCATCTATTGAGATTACTGAAACTGGCAAGAAAGTTCTTCAAGAGAATCCTGAAAAGATTGATTCAAAGTATTTAGAAAAGTTTTCGTCATTTAGAGATTTCGAGTCTGCATCTTCATCGGATGAAACCATTATTAAGAAATTAAGCACTGACAAAGTTACGGATCTTACACCGGATGACCAGTTGGAAGAAGCTTATAAGCAAATCAATTCAAGTCTTGCTTCGGATTTATTAAGCGAGGTTATGAAAATATCTCCTTATACTTTTGAAAAACTAGTCGTTGATCTTCTCTCAAAAATGGGTTACGGCACAGTAGCTTATGGCAGTCATGCTACTACTGTTTCGGGAGATAATGGAATCGACGGAGTGATTATGGAAGACAAGCTCGGTTTTTCACTTATATATATGCAGGCAAAGAAATGGGCACAGGATAGAGTTGTCGGACAGCCGGAAATTCAGAACTTTGTGGGAGCAATTGCGGGTAAACATGGAGATGGTTTATTTGTCACTACAGCGAAATTTTCGCAAAAGGCAAAAGACTACGCACAAATGCACCACATTATTTTAATTGATGGAGAAAGGCTGGTAAATCTTATGATTGAATATAATTTTTGCGTTTCTGTTCGCAAAACATTTGAAATCAAAGACATTGATACGGATGCTATGAGTGAATATCAGGAAGATTGAGACGTGGATGAGAGGATTCCAGAGTTTGAAAATGGACGCTTCACTCGTCCATATTAAGTTTTATTTATTTGTAAGCTGATACAATAATGAGTTATTTGTTTATATGTAGCTTGGAAGATTTTATGGCTGTATAAAATCTTCCAAGATTTTTTGTATTATTTCTGAAGTTGTTTTTTCAGCTTTTTCAGTGCGGCTGTTTTGGTGTTTATCACGGTCCTGTAGGATATTTTCAATATACGGGGTATTTCCTTTATGTTTTTGTTTGATAAATATTCTTACGCAACGGAGCTGTGGGGTCCGGTGTGACGAGAGCCATCCAGACATGGGGACAACCATCCCTGTTAAGTTTTTACTTATATACTTTAAAAAATTTTTGATATACATCTTCAATATGGTTGTTCTTCCTATTTTTTATAGATATTGCAATGAGGCTGAGTTCTATCTTAAAAAAATTAATTTCTATTGAAATCCGTAATTCAATGCTTGAGGTTTTATTGTAAGACAAAGAGAATTTAAAAGTAGGTTTATGTATTGAATGATGTAGCTATAAAATGATATAATTCGTATGAAGATTTTAAAATATTTAGACTGAGATAAAAAGGAGTAAAATATGAGCAAATCAAGACAAGCAGCCAAATCAGCCTTTATAATAGTTGTATTTACTTTAGTGAGTAAGTTTTTAGGATTTCTTAGAGAAATTCTTATTGCAGCAAAATTTGGTTCCGGAATGGAAACGGATACGTTCTTTGTATCACTTACTGCTACAGGAATAGTTACCGGATTTTTAAGCAATGCTGTTAGTACAACTTTTATTCCTATTCTTTCCGAGATAGAATCTAAGGAAGGCAAAAAAGGCAAGTTAGAACATACAAACAATATATTAAATTCCATGTTTTTTATTTCTTTAATTTTAGTTTTTATAAGCTGGGTTGGTGCACCGGTTATTATAAGACTATTGGCAAAAGGTTTTGAAGGAGAGCAGTTTAATTTAGCCGTACGATTAACAAGAATAGGGTTGCCTATGATTTTATTCAGCGGAATTATTGGAACTTTTACGGGCTATCTTCAATCTGAGGAAAGGTTTTTATCTTCATCGGCAATAGGGATTCCGTTTAATTTTGTTTACATCTTTTTTCTGATATTTTTTTCTGATAAATTTGGAATAAAAGGGTTGATGGCAGCAGCAGTGTTGGCTGTAATATCCCAATATATTATACAGATTCCTGAGGCTAAAGCTGCAGGGTATAAATATGAATTTAAATTTAATATCAGAGATAAATACATAAAAAAGGTTATCGTACTCAGCTTACCTGTACTAGTCAGTGTAGTTATAAATGATATAGGTGCAATTATAGACAGAACTTTGGCTTCCGATTTATCAACGGGGAGTATTTCAGCTTTAAATTATGCCAATAAATTAAACGGATTTATATTAGGTGTTTTTATATCTGCCATAACCACTGTAATATTTCCTATATTATCTAGGGCATCCAGTGAAAATAATATTAGCAGCTTAAAAAAGGTTATGAGATATGGAGTCAATTTCATACTTATGATTACTGTACCGGCTACTGTTGGACTTGCAGTATTGGCTAAACCAATAGTAGAAGTTGCATTTGAAAGAGGAGTTTTCGACAGTACCGCAACCGTTATGACTTCACAGGCACTAATGGCATATTCTATAGGTTTGGTAGGCATGGCACTTCAGCTTTTACTTAACAGAGTATATTATTCTTTACAAGATACAAAAACTCCCATGTTAATCGGGGGTATAGGTGTAGGTATAGACATAGTACTTAATATAATTTTGGTGAAATTCATGGCTCATATAGGGCTGGCTTTATCTACCAGTATAGGTGCTATCGCCGCTTCTATTATGCTGTTATACGGTGTGAAGAAGAAAGTAGGCTCATTAGGGACTAAAAACTATATTATTACATTCGTAAAAACAGGACTAGCTTCTGCTGTAATGGGTGCTGCTGTATATTTGATTTACCATGAATTATATGGAATGTTAGGAGTATCTAAACTATATAATTTGATATCACTATTAGCCGCAGTAGGGTCGGGAGTAATAATATACGGAATATTGTGCTATTCCTTTAAAGTTGAAGAAGTTAGGGATATGGCGGCAAGGATTAGAAAGACAAATATTCTTCATAGAAATAAGGCATGAGGATATTAAAGATAGAAGTATGGGGAAGTTTTGCTTTTGGAAATGAAGGGAAAGTGATGAATTACTTGAAAAATATCGATAATGAGAGTTTCAGAGTTTATGAAAGCTTGCGGAGCATTTGAAATATGTTATTGGTAATTAATTAGATGTTGATTGTGAATATAATAGGAATATTGAGGATTTGCATAATTCCAAAAAAATACATATTTTTGAATCTGAAATTAAAAAGGTTATTAAACTAAAAGAAGAAAATCAAAATATTTCTAACATTATTGATGATAAATATCGTGAAATCTCAGTAGTACCGGATATTATTGTTCATACAACGAGGTAAGGATTCAAATAACACTTTAGCCATTGAGGTAAAAAAATCAAAAAGCAGGGTTAGTCAAGATTATGATTTAGAAAAACTTAAGTGTTATACAGACACAACTTATGATATAATAATTTAAAATATGAATATGGAATCTTCATAATGTTTTATACCGGAGAATCGCAGGTTGAATATCCTAAAATAACATGGTTTTAAAATGGGAAACAAATAAATGAGCAATAAGGCAAGGCGGTGTTTCAGTAACTTGACTCTATCCTCACAAGAAGAATAACTTGATAAAATAGTCATATTATGATATTATATGACTATAGAAATATCGAAATGAGGTGATAGCATGGAAGCAGTAATCAGGCCATCGTCAGATTTAAGAAATCATTATAATGAAATTTCCAAGCAGTGCAAAGAATCAAGGAATGCTGTTATTATTACTGTAAATGGACGAGGTGACACAGCAGTTCTTGGATTGCAGGATTACTATCAGATGAAGTCGGAGCTGGAACTACTCAGAACACTTGCGGAGGCGGAAGATGATGTAAAAAATGGAAGATTAGCATTAATGCAGGGTTCTTTTGATGATCTTCGTACGTCTTTACTAGAAAGGAAGCAAACTTTCAAAGAAGGCGGAAAGTTGGATGAGGTATAAAATATTACGAACGGATAAAGCAGAGGAGCAGCTCCGTGAAATCATTTTTTATATTGCAGGTGATTCGGGTGATATTAATATTGCACTTGGATATTTAGATAAGATTGAAACAGCAATCAATCGTCTTCAGGAGTTCCCGGAGTCGGGAAGTGTTCCCAGGTATTCGATTCTAAAAAAGCAAGGGTATAGAGTATTGATTGTTGGAAGACATCTTATTTTTTATAAAATAAATGAAACAGATAAGTTAGTTATTATATATGCCATTGTAGATGGGAGAAGAGAATATCGTAATTTGATATAAAAGGTGAAAAAGCATTCAGGTTAAATCTGAATGCTTTTCTGCCATGGCAAGTGCAAGTGGCAGGGAAACATTTTGTACTCCAAGCAAGGGCAGGGTATAGTTGCAGAAGAGGAATATGTGAAAAGCACGACAAGAAGATTTAAATTGATTTTTCAGGAGGATATGTTATGAAAATTTCGAAAAAAGATGCATTGATATGGTTTGAATTTTTTTCAACATTGCCGGAGGATGAGGAACTTATGACAAAACAACAGGAGATTGTTTACTCTACCTTTGCACAAATTGAGGCAGCGGTTGATCATAGAAATGATATGTTAATGTCTGAAATCAGAGGTTTGAAAACTTTGGAGAATAGAACTTATTTTGTGGGAGATAAAAGCAAATTTCCCAAAGGGTGCCGTTCATGCCTCTTCGGAACCGGTTTGAGTGCAATCAGGAAAACGAACAAATGCAACTTGAAGTGTAAGTTCTGTTATGATTACGGAGAGACAGATGATATTCCCCCAATTGGCGAAGGCATGTGGGAAATCGGAGGCACAAAATTTTATGAGAAGGATATTGATTTACTTCTTTCCGTCCAGCAGAAATCCACAGGCATTTCTTATGTTTATTTAGAGCCGTTCATGGAAATCGAAAAATATTATTCGGTTATAAAAAAGTTTAGTGATGCTCAAATTTATCAGCATCTATATACAAATGGAACTTTAGCCACGGAGGAGACATTGAAAGCATTAGGCGAAGCCGGTCTTGATGAGATACGTTTCAACCTGGGCGCCTCTGATTGCTCGGACAAGGTCATTGAAAATATTGGGATAGCGAAAAAATATATTAAAAATGTAGGTATTGAAACTCCAATGACTCCTGAATTTTTTAAAAGTTTTTTTAAGAAAAAGCAAGCAATCCTGGACACAAAACTCGATTTTATAAATTGTGCAGAATTACATTTGAATGAGAATAACATATACAACTATAATGGAGAAAACATGTATATTTCAAGATTAGGTTATATATCTCCGATCTGGAGCAGGGAATTAACTCTGAAATTCATGAAAATAGCCGATGAGGAAAACTGGGATTTAGCAGTTCATGATTGCTCGAACCATACAAAGTTTGCTAGAGATTTAAATTTGGGTAGCAAAGAGGGAAAGTGGTTTGGAGCCAGTAATTATGCCTGTGAGTTTTCGAGAATTCCATACGAAGTATTTTTACCAATACTGCGTGATGACAATTTCAAATTTTTAAGTGAAGAAAAGTTGCCTGACGGCTATAAACCAGGAGAATTGATTTTTTAGAGAAATGGAAGATGTGGGACACTTCATTTGTCTTTTTTGATTCCGTCATTTGAATTTACTCCTCCTTTCTTGATTTTATATATTTGAATTATATTCTTCCTCTAATTCTATTTTTCAATTTTTTTCACTTTAAGAACTGTCAGGGGTTGAAATGCCGATATAGAACCGGCAACCTGATAAAATTTTTCGTGCTCAGTATTAGGCTTTATATTGCCATAAGTCTTGGATTTGGTTATTTGTTTATCTCCATCCATTCCTTCGTCAAACTCAAGTTTCATTTTTGATTCGTACTTATATTTCTTTATTGCTATTTTTTTCACCTCCTTTTACTTCTTATATAGAAAATAAAAGGGGATTTTACTATTGTGATTTTTAGAAAATATTTTGTAATATTTATGAAAAATAAGAAGGAACATCTTGAATATTGTAGAATTAATATAATAGATTGATAAATAATTTATAAAAATTGATGTTGATTAAATGAAAATACAACTTTAGAAGACATTATAGCGGAAAGAATGGTAAAAAAATTTGATGTTAAGAGATTAAAGATATTTAAAGGCAGTGATTATGGAGTGAGTAAAGTTAAGATTATAGACATGTTCCCGAGAAACGGGGTATGTGGAGACGGTCGGTTTGATATCAAAGGTTTGAAAAGCAATAGCCGTAAAAATGCTTGATTTCAGGGCATTGCAGATTTTCAGCGTCAGATGACAATTGGTTGTAGAATGATTGAAAACGTTTTGCGGAAACTTATCCGGATTTCAAAATGTGACAGGGTTGTGTGTCGGACTTGGATGTCACGATTTCTGTGTTGAGTATAGATGTCAAAATCGTGCTGAGTGGGTGAAATGGATGTCAGGGTGTTTTGAAAGGAAGATATATTGAAAAAAGTAAAATATTTTCCGTAAAACACATATTTAATTTGCTAAAAAGACATCACCGAGAAAGGAAGCTGACAATGAGTAAAGAAAATGGACGTAAAAATCCTATAATTGCAATATGTTATGATTTTGATAAAACGTTGTCTCCTGATGATATGCAGGCGCAAGGCTTTATTCAGTCTGTTGGTTTTGATGTTAATGACTTTTGGGAAAAATCGAATACCCTAGCAAAAGACAATGACATGGATCAGAACCTTGCATACATGTATGAAATGAGCGTTGAGAGTACCGGAAATGTATGGATAACAAAAGAATCTCTTGCTGAATATGGAGCAAAAATAAAGCTTTTTCCTGGCGTAGAAGATTGGTTTGATAGAATAAACGCTTATGGAGAAGAGAAGGGCGTAGTGGTTGAACATTATGTTATCTCATCAGGATTAAAAGAGATGATAGAGGGAACAGCAATAGCTGATAAATTTAAACGTATATATGCCTGTTCGTTCTATTATGGTGAGCATCATAATGCAGTTTGGCCTGCACAATCTGTTAATTATACGAATAAGACGCAGTTCTTGTTTAGAATAGAAAAAGGTGTTCTTGATGTATATGATCAGAGGGTTAATGACCATTTTCAACCTTCTGAAATGAGAATACCATTTAAAAATATGATATACATCGGAGACAGCGATACCGATGTTCCGTGTATGAAACTTGTAAATGAATATGGTGGGTATTCTATAGGCGTTTATAATCCAGACATAAGTGATAGGACAAAGGTATTTAAAATATACAAAGATGGTCGAATTAAACTATTTTCATCAGCTGATTATACAAATGGATCAGAACTAGACACCATGATTAAATCAATAATCGATAAAGTTTCTGTTTCTGAAGCAATCGAAAATTACTATCTTGATTGTCAAGACGAGGTTGCACGTGATGGCAGAATGCCAGATGAAATTGAGCAAGATAATTTAATTTCTAGTTTGGAAGAAAGTGATAGCTTTGCACGTACTCATGCGATCATTAAAAAATGTTTACAGTATAAAAAATGGTCACAGGAACGAACTTATCGCCTTTGCAATATTGCAATAAATAACTCTCAAATATCTTCGATATTAGTTGATTATGAGATTAAGCTGTTTTATAATAAAATTCTTGACGATGTCAGTACTCTAAATGAAGATTGCGAAACAGTGCGGAAACGTATTAAATAAAATTTCTCTTTGTGGAGAAAAAAGTGTAAGGATAACGATGAAAATCCTATAGGATACAGAAATGGCCTGAACTTCAACTTGGACGTAGTCGAAAAATAAGTGGATAGTATGGATTGTCTAAAATCTATCGACACAAAAGAGTAATCGAAGATTTTATTCCATTTCCAAGCAATGAGTACACCTTATAGAAGGCTGCACTGTTATCTCTTT
>NZ_FMIF01000020.1:0-15675 GCF_900095615.1 Sporanaerobacter sp. PP17-6a
AACAGAGCCGAGGACAGTAGTAGTAACAGGGTTAGAGATGTTCAGGAAGATATTGGACGAAGCGCAAGCAGGAGATAATATAGGAGCATTATTAAGAGGAGTACAGAGAGCAGAAATAGAAAGAGGGCAAGTATTGGCGAAACCGAAGAGCATAACACCCCATACAAAATTTAATGCCCAAGTATATGTATTGACGAAGGAAGAGGGAGGAAGGCATACACCATTTTTCAACGGATATAGACCTCAATTTTACTTCAGGACAACAGATGTAACTGGGAACATAGAGTTGGAAGAGGGAGTAGAGATGGTAATGCCAGGAGACCATGCAAACTTCAAGATAGAATTAATAACGCCGATAGCAATGGAAGAAGGATTAAGATTTGCAATCAGAGAAGGCGGAAAGACAGTTGGAGCCGGAGTAGTCAGCAAGATTATTGAATAAAATTTAATATAGCTTTAGAGGAAAGACTAAGTCTTTTGACTTGGTCTTTTTTAAAGGATTAAAAAAGACAGATAAGGATAAAATATATTTATGCTGTATATTTTTGTGAAGATAGGTTTTTTTTACTTTAATTTTTTATTGACATAATATTTAATTTGTGATAGTTTATATTAAGTAATGCAGTAAAATTGGGTTTTTGTATATTTAACATATAGCATATTTAGTGTTTTAGGAGGTGGCTGGATTGAGGGATATGGTTATTTTAGCATGTACAGAATGTAAACAAAGGAATTATACTACAACAAAAAATAAAAAGAAGAATCCTGAAAGAATGGAGCTTAAAAAGTATTGTAAATTCTGTAAAACTCATACTGTTCATAAGGAAACCAAATAGATAAAAGAATAAAAATAAGGATGTGAATTTTATGGCTGCTCAAACAGATGCTCAAAAGGGTAAATTACGTGCATATTTCAGAGGAGTTAAATCCGAAACTAAAAAGGTAATATGGCCTACAAGAAAGGAGCTTATTAATTACACGGGAGTAGTAATTTTCATGTGTTTAATAGTAAGTTTTGTAGTATGGCTTTTGGATTTGGGGATAAATCGTTTATTGGGACTTATTGTAAAGTAATATGAGGGAGGGAAGGGCCTAATTTAGAGGTTCTTATGCTTATGGTTGATATGACTGAAACAAGAGAAGAGAGAGTCAAAAAAGCTAAATGGTATGTAGTACATACTTATTCCGGCTATGAAAATAAGGTAAAGGCAAATATTGAAAAGATGGTGGAAAACAGAGGAAAAATAGACGATATATTTGAAGTTATTGTGCCTACGGAAGAGTATGTAGAATCAAAGAGTGGGACAAAAAAGGTAAAAGAAAGAAAACTTTTTCCGGGCTATGTTATTGTTAAAATGATAATAAATGATGAATCTTGGTATCTTGTAAGAAATACAAGAGGAGTTACAGGATTTGTAGGCCCAGGATCTAAACCTGTACCGCTGACAGACAAAGAAGTAAGAGCGTTGGGAGTACAAGAAATAGTTGTATCAGACATTGATTTAAAAATCAAGGATGCAATTAAAGTTATAGCAGGTCCCTTTGAAAGTTTTATAGGTACTGTAGAAAGTATTAATGCAGAGAAGAGAAAAGTCAAAGTTTATATTTCGATGTTTGGAAGGGAAACTCTTGTAGAATTGGATTTTGATCAAATTGAAAAATTGTAAAATTGCTTATAAAAGCTATTAAGCTTTTTTAGATAGATATATAACAGTGGGAGGGTTTACCCGACAAACCACGAAGGAAATAAGGAGGTGTTAATTTATGGCAAAGAAAGTCATAGCTATAGTGAAACTTCAGATCCCTGCTGGGAAAGCAACTCCAGCACCGCCGGTAGGTACAGCATTAGGACCTCATGGTGTGAATATAATGGCTTTCACTAAAGAGTTTAATGCAAGAACTGCAGATCAAGCAGGAATGATAATTCCGGTTGTTCTAACGGTTTACCAAGATAGATCTTTTACATTTATTACAAAGACCCCACCTGTTTCCGTACTATTAAAGAAGGCAGTAGGAATTGAATCAGGTTCAGGAGAACCAAATAAAAAGAAAGTTTCTAAGATTTCCAAGGCTAAAGTAAAAGAAATCGCTGAAATTAAAATGCCTGATTTAAATGCAGGAAGTATTGAAACTGCAATGAGTATGGTAGCAGGAACCGCAAGAAGTATGGGTATAGTTGTAGAAGAATAAACAGTGGGAGGAGATTCCGTTAATACCACAAGGAGGGAAATTATGCCAAAGAGAGGTAAAAATTATCAAGAAAGTTTAAAAATAATTGACAGGACTAATTTATATGATTCTAAAGAGGCTATAGAATTAGTTCAACAAACTGCAAAAGCAAAGTTTGATGAAACCATTGAACTTTCCATAAAATTGGGAGTTGATCCAAGACATGCTGATCAGCAGGTAAGAGGAACAGTAGTTCTTCCCCATGGGACAGGAAAAACTAAAAAAGTATTAGTTTTCGCTAAAGGTGAAAAATTAAAAGAAGCAGAAGAAGCAGGAGCGGACTTTTTTGGAGGAGAAGAACTTGTAGCTAAAATTCAAAACGAAAATTGGTTTGACTATGATGTGGTAGTAGCTACTCCCGACATGATGGGAGTTGTAGGAAGGCTAGGAAGGATATTAGGCCCGAAAGGTTTAATGCCTAATCCAAAATCCGGAACTGTAACTTTTGATATAGAAAAAGCAGTGAAGGAGATTAAAGCCGGAAAGGTAGAATACAGAGTTGATAAAACAAGTATTATTCATGTTCCTATAGGAAAGAAATCCTTTGGAGATGAAAAGTTGAAGGAGAATTTAGATGCTATAATGGAAGCTGTTATTAAAGCAAAGCCTGCCGCATCAAAGGGAAGATATTTAAAAAGTATTGTTATTTCCAGCACTATGGGTCCTGGAATCAAGTTAAACACTCAGAAATTTATGGAATAACTATTGACAGGAATGTATCTTATTGATACAATTTTGTTGTTTAATTTATATAGCTTAATAATTATGTAATATTTAAGCCGTAGACAGTAGGGACTTATGGGTTTAAAAATCCTACCGAGGTGAGATAAACTGATCTGTGAGATTAGGGTCTCTTCCGTATCTGCGAAGAGGCCTTTTTATTTTAAAGATTAACGGATTCTGAGGAGGTGAGACAGATGAAAGAAGAAGTACTTCAAAAGAAAAAAGAGATAGTTGAAGAAATAAAAGGGAAAATTAATAACGCCAAAAGTATAGTCATAGTTAATTATAGGGGATTAAATGTTGAAGAAATTACTCAGCTAAGAAAAAATTGCAGAGACTCTAAAGTGGATTATAAGGTATATAAAAATACTCTTATGAAATTTGCTTTTAAAGATACAGGGTATGAGGAATTTAACCAATATTTAAATGGACCTAATGGAGTTGTTTTCAGTTTAGAAGATCCTGTTCAGGCGGCAAAAGTTACTCAAGATTTTGCAAAGGATCATGATAATCTGGAAATAAAAGCCGGAATATTAGATGGCAAAATAATAGGGGCAGATGATATTAAAGCTTTAGCAACTCTGCCATCAAAAGAGGTACTTATTTCAAAGGTACTTGGAGGATTTAACGCTCCGATAACGGGATTTGTTAATGTACTTCAAGGAAATATTAGAAATCTTGTATATACTTTAAATGCAATAAAGGAAGAACAGGAAAAACAAAGTGCATAAATTAAATAAAAAATTATGATGGAGGGAATATATAAATGGCAAGTGAAAAAGTATCAAATTTAATTGAGGAAGTTAAAAACCTTACGGTTTTAGAATTATCAGAATTAGTTAAAGCATTGGAAGAGGAGTTTGGAGTAAGTGCAGCCGCACCGGTAGCAGTTGCAGCCGCACCGGCAGCAGGAGGAGCAGCTCCGGCAGCAGAAGAAAAGACGGAATTTGATGTAATTCTTTCCGAAATAGGAGCACAAAAGATTAAAGTTATAAAAGTTGTAAGAGAAATTACTGGATTGGGATTAAAAGAAGCTAAGGACTTGGTAGATGGTGCTCCAAAGCCGGTTAAAGAAGGAGTAGCGAAGGATGAGGCTGAACAAATTAAGACCAAGTTAGAAGAAGTAGGAGCTACGGTAGAGTTAAAATAAATTATTATATAAAAGAACTCTCAATATTGAGAGTTCTTTTATAACCCATAGGGGAATCATATATACCTTAGTGTATATTTTCCGTTAAATGAGTTTAAAAAAGGCTTTCTAAATATATTAATGCTTATATAGAAGCCTTTTTTATTGTTCAAAAATATTGAATAAATCAACTTGACATCTTTACTTAATAGTGGTAATATAAAAAGATGCATAATAGTCGAAAAAATAAATAGGTTGTATAAATAATTACGCACTTGTCAATACTATAATAGATATACTCTCAACACAGATTACCAAAAGTAACCAATACTTTTGGCTATTTTAGTTTTAATAAGGGGTGAAAATTTAATGGTAAGTCCTGTTACATATGGTAAGTGTGAAAGAATGAGTTATTCAAGAATTAAGGAAGTATTAGAACTGCCAGATTTGATTGAGGTTCAAAGAAGCTCCTATGAGTGGTTTTTAAAAGAGGGGCTGAAGGAAGTATTTGAGGACATTTCTCCGATACAGGACTATACAGGTAATTTAATACTTGAATTTGTAGATTATGATATGGATGAAGAACCTAAGTACAGTGAAGAGGAAGCAAGAGAGAGGGATGTAAATTATTCTATACCTTTAAAAGTAAAAGTTAGGCTTATAAATAAAGAAACAGGAGAAGTTAAAGAACAAGAAGTATTCATGGGTGAATTTCCGTTGATGACGGAAAAAGGTACGTTTATTATTAATGGAGCCGAGAGAGTTGTAGTTAGTCAGTTGGTAAGATCTCCGGGAGTTTATTTTGCAGATGAATTTGATAAAGTAGGGAAAAAACTTTATTCATCTACTGTTATACCTAACAGAGGAGCGTGGCTTGAGTATGAGACAGATTCTAATGACGTTATATATGTTAGAATTGATAGAACGAGAAAGCTCCCTATTACTACTTTTTTAAGAGCTTTAGGGATTAACAGCAATGTGGAAATAATTGAATATCTTGGAGAAACCGAACAGGTTTTGAGAACAATTGAAAAGGATAATACTAAATCTGAAGAAGAAGCATTAATAGAAATATATAAGAAGTTAAGACCGGGAGAACCTCCGACAGTTGAAAGTGCCAGTACATTGCTGAACAACTTGTTTTTCGATTCCAAAAGATATGACTTGGCCAAAGTGGGAAGATATAAATTTAATAAAAAGTTAGCTCTTCGCAATCGTATTGCAGGAAGAAAAGCCTTTGAAAATGTTATAGATTTTCAAACGGGAGAAATAGTCGTCGGAAGAGGCGAAATGATTAACAGGGAAAAAGCAATTGAGATAGAAAACCGAGGAATAAATAAAGTAGATATAATGAGCGAAGATGAAAGACCGGTAAGAGTTTTGGGAAATAATTTTGTAGATATAAAAGCATTTAATTTACCCTTTAGTACTGATGATATTGGATTAAAAGGAAAAATTCATTATACCACAATGAAAGAACTTATGAATAATTATAAAGATCCTACAGAATTGAAACAGGCAATGGAGGAGAAACACAGAGAGCTTTCCCCAAAACATATTACTTTTGACGACATACTGGCAAGTATAAGTTATGAATTTAATTTATTCTTTGGAATAGGAAATACTGACGATATTGACCATTTAGGCAATAGAAGACTTCGTTCCGTTGGAGAGCTGCTTCAGAATCAGTTTAGAATTGGGCTTTCCAGAATGGAAAGAGTAGTTAGAGAAAGAATGACTATACAAGATATAGATGTAGCCACGCCTCAGGCGTTAATCAATATAAGGCCCGTAGTAGCTTCGATTAAAGAGTTTTTTGGAAGCAGTCAATTATCCCAGTTCATGGACCAAACTAATCCTTTAGCGGAATTAACTCATAAGAGGCGAATGTCTGCATTAGGGCCGGGAGGTCTTAGCAGGGACAGAGCGGGATTTGAAGTAAGAGATGTTCATCATTCTCATTATGGGAGAATGTGTCCTATAGAAACTCCAGAAGGACCTAACATAGGACTTATTACATCTTTAACTACTTACGCCAGAATTAATGAATATGGTTTTATAGAAGCTCCTTACAGAAAAGTGGACAGTAAAAGAGGAGTGGTTACTGATGAAATAGTTTATTTAACCGCTGATGAAGAAGATGAATATATAATTGCTCAGTCAAATGAAGTTTTAGATGAAGAAGGCAGATTTGTAAATAAGAGGGTAATAGCCAGAGGCAAAATGGGTGTTATTGATATATTTCCAAGTAGTGAAGTAAACTTCATGGATGTATCTCCTAAGCAAATTGTATCGGTAGGAACTGCCATGATTCCTTTCCTGGAAAATGATGATGCAAATAGGGCTCTGATGGGAGCGAACATGCAGCGTCAGGCTGTTCCGCTATTAAAAACCGAATCACCTATAATAGGAACGGGAATTGAATATAAGGCAGCAAGAGATTCCGGAGTAGTATCAATTGCTCGCCATAAAGGTGTTGTCACGAAGGCGAGTTCAGACGAAATTTTGATTAAAAGAGACGAAGATGGCCAGGTCGACAGATATAAGCTGTTGAAGTTTAAGCGTTCTAATCAGGGGACGTGTATTAATCAACGACCTATAGTTTGTCAGGATGAAAGGATAGGAAAAGGTCAGGTAATAGCTGATGGCCCAAGTACTGATAATGGCGAAATCGCTTTAGGGAAAAATCTTCTTGTTGCTTTTATGACGTGGGAAGGATATAACTATGAGGATGCCGTTCTTGTAAGTGAAAAATTAGTTAAGGAAGACATTCTTACCTCAATTCATATAGAAGAATATGAGACAGAGGCAAGAGATACAAAACTTGGTCCTGAAGAGATAACAAGAGATATTCCAAATGTTGGAGAAGATATGCTTAAGGATTTGGATGAAAGGGGAGTAATCCGAATAGGAGCGGAAGTTAAGTCGGGAGATATATTAGTGGGGAAAGTAACCCCTAAGGGTGAAACGGAGTTAACGGCCGAAGAAAGACTTCTTAGAGCAATATTTGGAGAAAAGGCAAGAGAAGTCAGAGATACTTCCTTAAGAGTACCTCATGGTGAAACAGGAATAATATTAGATGTTAAAATATTTACCAGAGAAAATGGCGATGAACTATCTCCGGGAGTAAACCAAATGGTTAGAGTTTATATATCTACGAAGAGAAAGATAAATGTTGGAGATAAAATGTGTGGAAGACATGGAAATAAAGGTGTTATTTCAAGAATACTTCCTGAAGAGGATATGCCTTATCTCCCAGATGGTACGCCTATTGAAGTGGTTCTTAATCCGTTGGGAGTTCCTTCTCGTATGAATTTGGGGCAGGTACTGGAAGTTCATCTGGGACTTGCAGCTAAAAAACTTGGCTGGAAGGTAGCAACTCCGGTTTTTGACGGAGCTAATGAGCAGGATATAATAGATGCTTTAGTAAAAGCCGGTTATCCTGAAAATGGGAAGATTTTATTAAGAGATGGAAGAACCGGTGAATATTTTAACAATCCCGTAACAGTAGGTTATATGTATATGCTTAAACTTCATCATCTTGTTGATGATAAAATTCATGCAAGATCTACCGGACCTTATTCTTTAGTGACACAGCAACCTCTTGGAGGAAAAGCTCAGTTTGGAGGCCAAAGATTTGGAGAAATGGAAGTTTGGGCACTGGAAGCTTACGGAGCATCTCATACTTTGCAGGAAATACTCACTGTAAAATCGGATGATGTAGTAGGGCGTGTCAAGACTTATGAATCAATAGTTAAAGGAGAAAATATTCCGGAACCTGGTGTTCCTGAATCTTTTAAAGTGTTAATTAAAGAATTACAAAGCTTAGCTTTAGATGTAAAGGTGTTGACTGAGGAAGATAAAGAGATAGAGATAAAGGAATCAACAGATGATGATGTAGAAGATTTGGATTTAATAGGAGAAGATATTGATGAAAATAAAGTAACTGAAGATGATAAAATAGCTAAGGATGAAGAAGAACAAGAACAAGATGAGGATTTTGACGATGATGAAGATTATTCTTTAGATTTTGATGATGACAATAATATATAATTTATCAATTATATTAATTTATATAAAGTTTTAAACTTTATTATAGAAAGGAGAGATCGCTCCTTGTTTGAATTAAATAATTTTGACTCAATTAGAATTGGTCTTGCTTCTCCGGATAAAATCAGACAGTGGTCAAAGGGAGAGGTTAAAAAGCCTGAGACAATCAATTACAGAACTTTAAAACCCGAAAAGGAAGGACTGTTTTGTGAAAAGATATTTGGTCCTACAAAGGATTGGGAATGTCACTGCGGTAAATATAAGAGAGTAAGATACAAAGGCGTTGTTTGTGACAGATGTGGAGTTGAAGTAACTAAATCAAAGGTTAGAAGAGAAAGAATGGGACATATTGAACTGGCGGCTCCTGTATCTCATATCTGGTATTTTAAAGGGATTCCGAGCCGAATGGGGCTTATGTTGGATATGTCGCCGCGAGCTCTTGAAAAAGTTCTATATTTTGCAGCATATATTGTTGTAAATCCGGGGGATACTTCATTGTCAGAAAAACAATTGCTGACAGAAGTGGAATATAGAGAAGCTCTTGAGAAATATGGCAATAGATTTAAAGCTTTAATGGGAGCTGAAGCTATTGAAGAACTTCTTTCGAAGATCGATTTGGATAAAGAATCTAAGGAGCTAAAAATTCAACTTAAAGATGCTACCGGTCAAAAAAGAATCAGAATAATAAGGAGACTGGAAGTGGTAGAGGCTTTTAGAAAATCAGGGAACAGACCTGAATGGATGATACTTGAGGCTGTACCTGTTATTCCTCCGGATTTGAGACCGATGGTTCAGTTGGACGGAGGAAGATTTGCAACATCAGATTTAAACGATTTGTATAGAAGAGTTATAAACAGAAATAATAGGCTTAAAAGACTTCTTGATTTGGGTGCACCCGATATTATAGTAAGAAATGAAAAGAGAATGCTTCAAGAGGCAGTCGATGCTTTAATTGATAATGGCAGAAGAGGAAGGCCGGTAACGGGTCCTGGGAACAGGCCTCTTAAGTCCCTTTCGGATATGCTTAAAGGAAAACAGGGAAGATTTAGACAAAACCTTTTAGGCAAACGAGTGGATTATTCAGGAAGAAGCGTTATAGTGGTAGGGCCTGAATTAAAATTCTATCAATGCGGACTTCCCAAGAAAATGGCTTTAGAGTTGTTTAAACCTTTTGTTATGAAAGAACTTGTAGAGCAGGGATATGCTCACAATATTAAAAGTGCCAAAAGAATGGTTGAAAGAGTTAAACCGGCAGTATGGGATGTATTGGATGCAGTTATAAAAGATCATCCGGTATTGTTAAATCGTGCTCCTACTCTTCATAGGCTTGGAATTCAGGCTTTTGAACCTGTTCTCGTGGAAGGAAAAGCTATTAAATTACATCCTTTAGCATGTACACCATATAATGCTGATTTTGACGGAGATCAAATGGCAGTCCATGTTCCGCTGTCGACAGAGGCTCAAGCAGAAGCAAGACTTCTTATGCTTTCTGTGAATAATATATTGGCTCCTAAAGATGGTAAGCCTATAACTATTCCTACTCAGGACATGGTTCTTGGAAGTTATTATTTGACAGTAGATAACCCTGGAGAAAAAGGGACAGGAAAAATCTTTAAAGATTATGATGAAATGATTCATGCTTATTTCAATAAAGATGTGGGAATCCATGCTGTAGTTAAGGTAAGAATGAGATTGAATGATGAAGATAAAAGAGGCAAATTAGTAGAGAGTACCGTAGGAAGGTTCATATTTAATGAACACATACCTCAAGATTTAGGTTTCGTAGACAGGACAAAGGATAAATATTCTTTGGAGTTAGATACTTTGGTAGATAAGAAAAAACTGGGCAGTATTATTGAAAAATGTTATGAAAAACATGGAAACAGTGTTACCGCAACGGTCCTTGATCATATAAAATCTGTAGGTTTTCATTATTCTACTATAGGAGCTATTAGCGTAGGTATGGATGACGTAGTAGTGCCAAAGGAAAAGGAAGAATTAATTGCTAAAGCAGAAGCCGAAGTAGATAAGCTTGAGAAATCCTATAGGAGAGGACTTATTTCTGAAGAAGAAAGATATGAGAAGGTAATAGAAGTATGGAATAAAACTACAGAAGACGTAACGGATGCATTAATGAATGGTATGGACAGAATGAATAACATATTTATAATGGCTCACTCAGGAGCAAGAGGAAGCAAAAATCAAATAAGACAGTTAGCGGGAATGAGAGGACTTATGGCCAGTGCTTCAGGTAAAACTGTGGAGATACCTATTAAGGCTAATTTTAGAGAGGGCCTCAGTGTGTTGGAATTCTTTATTTCTACCCATGGTTCCAGAAAGGGATTGGCAGATACAGCTCTTAGAACTGCGGATTCTGGATATCTGACAAGGAGACTTGTAGATGTAAGCCAAGACGTTATAGTAAGAGAGGAAGATTGCGGCACAGATCAATATATAATAGCTAAAGCCTTCAAGGATGGAAAGGAAGTTATTGAAGACCTTAAGGACAGAATAACTGGCAGATATTCCTTTGAAGATATCTTAGATCCCGTTACAAAAGAACTAATAGTAAGCAAAGATGAAATGATAAGTGAAAGTACAGCGAAAAAAATACAAGATTGTGGTTTAGAAGAAGTAAAAATAAGATCCGTCCTCAGTTGTAAAACACGTCACGGAGTTTGTGCTAAATGTTATGGAAGAAACCTTGCCACAGGTAATGAGGTGAATATCGGAGAATCCGTAGGAATAGTTGCGGCTCAGTCTATAGGAGAGCCTGGTACCCAACTTACTATGCGTACTTTCCATACGGGAGGAGTTGCTGGTGCAGATATTACACAAGGTCTCCCAAGGGTCGAAGAATTATTTGAGGCGAGAAAGCCGAAAGGATTAGCTCAAATTTCGGAGATATCCGGAGAGGTAACAATAAATGAAACAAAGAAGAAAAAGGAAGCAGTGGTAACATCCAAGGATGGCACAACCAAAGCTTACAGTATACCTTATGGTTCCAGGCTTAAGGTAAGAACGGGAGATTTCTTAGAGGCAGGAGATGAAATTACAGAAGGAAGTTTAAATCCTCATGACATATTGAAAATAAAAGGAGTTGTGGGAGTTGAAAACTATCTGGTAAAGGAAGTTCAAAGAGTATACAGACTTCAAGGTGTTGATATAAATGATAAGCATATTGAAATAATAGTAAGGCAGATGCTTAATAAGGTAAAAGTTGAGGATTCAGGAGATACGGATATGTTACCGGGAAGTCTTGTTAATATTCATGAATTTGAAAATAGCAATAATGATACTGAGAAATTTGGAGGCAAACCCGCCACAGGAAAACGAGCTTTACTTGGAATCACAAAAGCTTCATTGGCAACGGATTCTTTCCTATCGGCTGCAAGTTTCCAAGAGACCACAAGAGTTCTAACAGATGCTGCAATAAAAGGAAAAGAGGATCATCTCATAGGGCTTAAGGAGAATGTAATAATAGGGAAATTGATACCGGCAGGAACTGGAATGAAGAGGTATAAAGAAATTGAGATAGTACCTACTGAAGAGAAAGTAGATGAATCTCCGAATACAAATGAAAATATGGTGGATGAAAATATTGTTGACAGCCAAACTAACTGATGGTAAAATGTATTAGTGTTAAATTTAAGATGAATTCTTTTACATTAAAGATTATGTGGATTTATCCACATAATCTTTAAGATGTTTAAAAGGAGGAATATTATGGCAGCGAATTTAAATCAGAATAAAAGAATTGTAGGAATAAAACAAGTTAAAAGAGCTTTAAATTCTGATAAAGTTCAAACTGTATATATTGCGAAAGATGCAGAACAAAGAGTAACAAGTCCTGTAGAAATATTATGCAAAGAAAAGCAAATAGACATTGTTTATATAGATACAATGAAAGAATTAGGAGAAATATGTAATATTGATGTTAATGCAGCAGTTGCTGCGTTACTTAAATAGATTCTAATTAAAAGGAGGTGTTCATATGCCTACGATAAATCAACTTATAAGAAAGGGCAGAGAAGATGTTAAATATAAATCAAAATCTCCTGCGCTAAGTGTAAATTTCAATTCTTTAAATAAAAGAACAAATGTAGTTAATTCGCCTCAAAGAAGAGGAGTTTGCACTGCTGTTAAAACGGTTACTCCTAAGAAGCCTAACTCAGCATTGAGAAAGGTTGCCAGAGTAAGACTTATAAATGGTATTGAAGTAACAGCTTATATTCCGGGAATAGGTCATAATTTACAGGAGCATAGTGTTGTTCTTGTAAGAGGTGGAAGAGTTAAGGATTTACCTGGAGTTAGGTACCATATTGTAAGAGGAACGTTGGATACAGCCGGAGTGGATAAAAGAATGCAGGGCAGATCCAAGTATGGAGCTAAAAAGCCCAAAAAATAATTGTGCTTAAAATGCAGAGGTAGTATGAATACCTTTTATATAGATGCATTTTTGTGCACGTCAGCAGGTTGACTGTTGAGTACCAATGAATCAACTATTTTATGGTTAAGGAGGGAAGTTAAAGTGCCAAGAAAAGGATATATTCCAAAGAAAGAAGTAATGCCAGATCCAATATATAATGACATTATTATAACAAAATTGATAAATAAGGTTATGTTGGATGGGAAAAAAGGAGTTGCCCAAGGTATTGTTTATGGAGCTTTTGATTACATTAAAGAAAAGACGGGAGAAGATCCTATGGAAATATTTTATAAGGCCATGAACAATATCATGCCTGTATTGGAAGTTAAGGCAAGGCGTATTGGTGGTGCAACTTATCAAGTACCAATAGAAGTAAGGCAAGATAGAAGAGAAACATTAGCTATCCGATGGCTTGTTTCTTACTCAAGAAATCGTGGAGAAAAAACAATGATAGAAAGACTGGCAAAAGAGATAATGGATGCGGCTAATAATACAGGGTCCAGTGTTAAGAAAAGAGAAGATATGCATAAGATGGCTGAAGCTAACAAGGCTTTTGCTCACTATCGTTGGTAATGTGAATTTGTTTATAGTTAATAGTAAGGTATCAGTTACAGAAAGGAGGAGAATACTGTGCCTAGAGAATTACCCTTAGAGAAAACACGTAATATCGGAATAATGGCTCATATAGATGCAGGTAAAACTACCACTACGGAGAGAATGCTTTTTTATACAGGGAAAATTCACAAGATAGGGGAGACTCATGATGGAGCTGCCCAAATGGATTGGATGGAACAAGAACAGGAAAGAGGAATAACAATTACATCTGCTGCTACTACTTGCTACTGGAAAGATCATAGAATTAATATTATAGACACACCAGGGCATGTTGACTTTACGGTGGAAGTGGAACGATCCCTTCGTGTTCTCGATGGTGCGGTTGCGCTTTTCTGTGCTAAAGGAGGAGTAGAACCTCAATCGGAAGCTGTATGGCATCAGGCAGATAAGTATCATGTACCCAGGATAGCTTTTATAAATAAGATGGATATACTTGGTGCAGATTTTTATAGAGCTGTAAGGATGATTAAAGAAAGGCTAAAGGCTCATCCGGTTCCTATTGAGCTGCCTATAGGAAAAGAAGATAATTTTATAGGAGTAGTGGATTTAATTAATATGAAAGCCAGAATATATCATGATGAATTGGGAGAAAAAATAGAAATAACAGAAATTCCTGATGATATGAAAGATTTGGCTGCTGAATATAGGGAAAAGTTGCTTGAGTCTTTATCGGATCATGATGAAGAATTAATGAGAAAATATCTTGAAGGAGAAGAGATAACTCCCGAAGAAATAGTCAAAGTTATAAGGGTGGCTACAACTAAGGTTGAAATGACCCCTGTACTTTGTGGCTCTGCTTATAAAAATAAAGGCATTCAACCTTTGCTTGATGCAATTGTGAATTTTATGCCTTCACCAGCTGATATACCACCGGTAAAGGGAATGAGTGTTGATTCGGATGAGGAAGAGGAAAGGATTGCCTCCGATGATGAACCGTTTTCTGCATTGGCATTTAAAATTGTATCTGATCCCTTTGTTGGTAAACTTGCATATTTTAGAGTTTATTCAGGTTCTTTGAAGGCCGGAAGCTACATTTTGAATTCAACTAAAGGGAAAAAAGAAAGAATAGGAAGAATTCTTTTAATGCATGCTAATAAACGAAAAGAAGTTGAAGAAGCCTTTACGGGAGATATTGCGGCAGCAGTGGGGCTACGAGATACAACAACAGGAGATACTCTATGCAGTGAAGACAATCCTATAATATTGGAATCCATGGAATTTCCTGAACCGGTTATAGATGTTGCTATAGAACCTAAAACAAAAGCGAGTCAGGAAAAGATGGTTACAGCACTAAGTAAATTATCTGAAGAAGATCCTACATTTAAGACTTATACAGACGAAGAGACAGGTCAGACAATAATAGCAGGTATGGGAGAATTGCATTTGGAAATAATAGTAGATAGACTTTTAAGAGAGTTTAAAGTTGAAGCAAATGTAGGAACTCCACAGGTTGCGTATAAAGAATCTATTACTATTCCTGCTGAAGCAGAAGGCAAATATATCAGACAGTCAGGCGGACATGGACAGTATGGCCATGTAAAACTAAAAATAGAGCCATTGAAATCTGAGACGGGATATGAATTTGTAAATGCAATAACAGGTGGAGTTATTCCAAAGGAATATATTCCAGCTGTGGATAATGGAATAAGAGAAGCAATGTCAAGCGGCATACTGGGAGGTTATCCGGTAATAGATGTAAAAGTTACTCTTTATGATGGTTCTTACCATGAAGTCGACTCTTCTGAAATGGCATTTAAAATTGCGGGTTCTATGGGATTTAGAGAAGCTTTTAAAAAAGCAAAGCCCGTATTGTTGGAACCTCATATGAAAGTAGAAGTAATAGTTCCCGAAGAGTACATGGGGGATGTAATTGGAGACATAAATTCGAGAAGAGGAAAAATAGAAGGAATGGAAATGAGAGGCGGGGCACAGATTATAAGAGGATTCGTGCCTTTGGCAGAAATGTTTGGATATGCGACAACCCTTCGCTCGAAGACTCAAGGAAGAGGAACGTATACGATGCTGTTTGATCATTATGAACCAGTGCCAAATAGTGTTACTGAGAAAATATTAGGTCATAAATAATATTTAAGATTTAAGGAGGAATCAAGAGATGGCAAAGCAACATTATGAAAGAAATAAGCCACACGTAAATATAGGAACAATAGGACACGTAGATCATGGTAAAACGACGCTTACCGCAGCAATCACATTGGTGTTGAATAAGAGATACGGATTAGGTAATGTAATGACATACGACAACATAGATAAAGCTCCAGAGGAAAGAGAAAGAGGAATAACGATCTCAACAGCACACGTAGAGTATGAGACGAAGAAACGCCATTATGCCCATGTAGACTGTCCGGGACATGCAGATTATATAAAGAATATGATAACAGGAGCAGCTCAAATGGACGGAGCAATACTTGTAGTATCAGCAGCAGACGGGCCAATGCCTCAGACAAGGGAGCATATATTGCTGGCAAGACAGGTAGGAGTA